>CAWVVE010000082.1:0-7358 GCA_963933075.1 uncultured Verrucomicrobiaceae bacterium
TGTCACTTCCCAAGGTGCCGCTGATGCAGCCTGAGCCCCTGGAATCCCTTTCACCTCTGGCAGGAGATTCTCCGGGTGTCCAGGGTTCTTTAGCGTCTGAGGGTGAACCTGCGCTGGGTCAGACTGAACCTCAATCCGCCAATGTTTCGCATACTTCCAGCACGATCGGGCAGTCTACGCTTCGTGCGCTTTTACTGACCGATGCAGAGATTGACGAAGAGATGGTGGTCCGGCACTGTGCGGATCTTGAGGGTGTTCATCTATGTGTTGCCAGCACTACGGATGGCAGGGTAAAGGTCTCGTCAGTGCCAAGCGGAGCCTTTGAAATTGATGTCATGGGCCTTCTGGGGAGCGTACGCGTCCTCACGGAGGCATTTGGTGCAGGATTGGAAGGGTCGTTAACGCTGCGCAGTCCTGAAGGACTCGTGAGTTTTTTTATTAGCAGTAATGCCTGCCTGGGTGTTTTGCATGCTGAAGGAGCTTTAGAATCGGGCGTTCAGGAACACCTTTGGTTGATTGCCGGTGCACTGAATGCTGAATGCAAATAAACTAATTTTTTCATTTGGTTGAGGAGGGGACTTTACGCATTGTGTAATTCGTGCCAATTTACATGAACTGAAGCCTTTTCAAGGAGTTGCCCATTAAAGATGATTGAGATGATTAGCAAGGGCGGGCCGCTTATGTGGCTGTTGCTCGCCTGTTCCATACTGGTTCTGGGAATCTTTGCCGAGCGACTGTTCCTGTTTCATCGATCTTCCATTAATGTCGGAGAGTTTCTCCAGGGCTTGGCCAATCTTATCCAGAAGAGAAATTATGCTGAAGCTCTGCATGAATGTGCAGGGACGCCGGGCCCGGTTGCCAGAGTGATTCATTCTGCAGTTATCAGGCATGAGGCTCCGCGGTCGGCACTTAAGGAGATTGTCCAGGAATCCGGGCAGTTAGAGGTGCCAAAACTGGAACGTTACCTGTCAGTCATGATGACGATTGTCTACATAGCCCCCCTCATTGGCTTGCTGGGAACTGTCATTGGGCTGGTTGATACCTTTGTGTTGTTCAACGCACTGAGCGGCCAGGCGACTATTGCCGACCTGTCCAAAGGTGTCTATCAGAGCCTGATTACCTCGGCGGCAGGGCTGGCAGTGGCTATACCCGCCTTTATTCTTTATTCTTATTTGAGGACCTATGCCAAGACCCTCATGCATGAGATGGAGAGAGGTGGCATTGAGATCGTCAATATCATTGAGGATGCTCGCAATAATTCCGATATTATATCATTTTCCAATCTTCAGGCTGCCAATGAATCCTCAGTGGAAGGGGACAAGGTTGATAAAGGCAGCATTTCCCGGGGCGAGGTAACATAATTAATGAAGCTTGAGAGTACGCTGCGGTCAGGTCGCGGGTTTTTGCATTTTGCCTCGCTACTGGATATTCTCTTCTTGGTATTGTTATTTTTCCTGTTGAGTTCCAATGCGGTTGTCCGGTCGGGTATCGCTGTGTCAGTACCGCAGTCGCGTTCAGTTCTGCAGGCGGCAGCGAGTGCTGACATTATCACGCTTTCAGGCGGTAGTTCTTCCCAGATTTTCTTCAATGACCGGTTGGTGACCACCAGGGAACTGGAACATGAACTGGCTGACGGATCTGGCGACAGGGGCAATAAGCAGGTGGTTCTTCGTGCTGATCAAGCTGCTCCTTACGGGCAGGTGATCAAAATAAGCAATATTGTGGTTGGCAGTGGATATTCCCTGATTCTTGCCACCCGACCGGAGTTAGGCCAATGAGTGAGACGTTTGCTGGCTCTCCCGAGGAGCGAGGTGTTCTGACATTTGACTGGAAAGGGAGTGGTCGCCGACCGTTCTGGCTGTTGTTTTTCATTTTGTTGTCATGTATAGGGCACCTCGCCTGTTTTTATCTTTTTCGGGTTGTTTATCCCCCGCAAAAGAGGGAACTCGTCAGTGCCGCTGTGGTAACGATCCTGGATCCTTCTGATTTGTTGACGAGCAGGGTAATTGCCAGAATTGATGACCGGGTTTTGGCGCTTGATTCCTCTGATAACATGGACTCATTAGAGTCGCTAACTGCTAGCGGCATCCGGTTCAGCCCGTTCTTTGAAGGCTACCAGCCTCAACTCCGGGAATTGCCGCGCTTTGAGATTGAATCAAGGGGTTCACTTTTCCCGGCAGGCAGTTTGTTTCTTCCACCGATTGATTCAGTAAATGGTGAGTTGCCGCCAAAAGTCTCTAAGGCTTCATTTAAACCGATGGCGAATATTCAGTGGAACGACAGGGATCGTGAGGTGTTACGTGACTTTGAGTGGATACCTTCCGATGAAATGCAGCGCCCTGTGGACAATGATGAGGCGTTGTTCTATGTGGGAGTTGACCGTTTTGGGCAGGTGATTCATGCAATTCCTGAGCAGAGCGCCGGAGCTGAGATGGATTCAGTAATGTTGACGGCCTTGCGTCAGATGCGGTTTTCTCCTGTGAAATATCCCATGATTGATTGGGCCTGGATTACATTTCGCTGGTAGTTATAAACGTTTTTATTACCGATGTTTGAAATTTCCCTGCCATACATCATAGTGGCTTATCTAGTGGTCATCCTGGCTGTTCTTTTTGGAGTTTGGGTGACCGGTGACTGGAATCGTAAGCGTCGTGAAAAACAGGATCGTAAGTTCCGATTGGTTTGCAATATCTGTGGAATACCGTATGAGGATCGCAGCCGCGACCCGATTCCTCCCTGCCCTAATTGCGATGCGTTGAACGAGAGAATAGGACTTCGGGATTTATAGTTTTCTTAGTAGTCATCAATGAATGAACGAAGAGTAGTGATAACAGGCATCGGGGTCCTGAGCCCCGTAGGGAAAAATCTTGAGCAGTTCTGGGCTTCCCTTATAGAGGGAAAGAGCGGAATCGACAGGATTTCCAGCCTCGACCCATCAGCCTTTGCCTGCCAGATCGGTGGAGAGGTAAAGGATTTTGACCCTAAGCTTTATTACAAGAATCCCAAAGACGCCCGGCGTACTGATCGTTACGGCCAACTCGCGATGGCTGCCGCCAAGATGGCTTATGAGGATAGCGGTGTCGAAGGGGACAAGTTTGATCCCTTCCGCTTCGGGTGCATGATTGGAAGCGGCATAGGAGGATTATTAACCCTTGAGAGCCAGCATCAGGTTTATATCAACAAGGGGCCTAGAAGAGTTTCTCCATTTACGATACCGATGATGATTAGCAATATCGCAAGCGGCCTGATATCAATGGAATACGGGCTTTGCGGACCCAATATGTCGATTGTTACAGCATGCGCGACTGCCAACAACAACATTGGTGAGGCGTGGCGGATGATCAAGTTCGGCGATGCCGATATATTTCTTGCTGGAGGTGCAGAGGCTTCCATATCAGCAATGGGGCTTGCCGGTTTCGCCTCGATGAAGGCATTGAGTGTACGCAACGATGAGCCGGAGAAGGCTTCACGCCCCTTTGACAAGGATCGGGACGGGTTCGTGATGGGGGAGGGTGCCGGTGTTGTTGTTATTGAGGAACTTGGACATGCAAGGGCCCGGGGAGCGGACATTTATTGCGAATTGGCCGGCTATGGTGTTTCTGCAGATGCACACCACATGACGTCTCCGCATCCTGAAGGAGTGGGTGCAGGGCGATGCATGGATATGGCGATGAATCATGCTGGGGTAAATCCTGCCGATGTTGATTATGTCAATGCCCACGGCACTTCCACTTTTCTGGGGGATATCTGTGAAACAAAGGCGATCAAGGATTGTTTTGGTGATCATGCGATGAACGGCCTGCTTGTTAGTTCCACAAAGTCCATGACAGGGCATTTACTGGGAGCCGCGGGTGGAGTTGAGCTCGCTGCCTGTGTGCAGACTGTAAGGACGGGGGTTGTGCCTCCGACCATTAACTTGGATCAACGTGATGAGGCTTGTGACCTTGATTACGTCGCCCATGAGTCACGGCAAAAAGAAGTGCGGGTGGCCTTGAGTAACAGTTTCGGGTTTGGTGGGCATAATGCGACCTTGATCGTCAAGAGCATGGATTAAGCAAGGTTATGTTGTGCTCGGGCCAACGCAGCAGCCTGCTGATATCACCCTAGTAGGCGAGTATGGTTTCTACACGGCTTTCGGTCAGCCGTTCCCTGCCGCCGAGGGATGTCAGCTCGATAAAGAATGAAACGGCAACAACCTGGCCGCCGATGCTTTTGATCAGTTTAAGCGATGCCTCTGCAGTTCCTCCGGTTGCTAACAGGTCATCGATAACGAGGACCTTTTCATCTTTCATGATCGCATCCTTGTGGATTTCTATTTCCGCTTCACCATATTCCAGGCAGTAGGATTGGATCTCCGTGGCCCATGGAAGCTTTCCTTTCTTGCGGATTGGGACAAAGCCAGCTCCGAGCACCATGGAAACTGCGGCCCCAAAGATAAATCCGCGCGCATCTATTCCAACAACTTTGTCGATACTTGCCCCGTGTGCAGTTTCTGCGAGCCCCCGAACTGCTGATGCAAACAGTTCACCATCGCCCAATACGGGCGTAATGTCCTTGAAGAGGATTCCAGGCTTTGGGAAATCAGGAACATCGCGGATAGCCGCAGAGAGACGTTGAAGTTCTTCTTTTTGCATGTTGAGCAATGGTTCCAAAGCAGTTAAGCGAGGTCAAACACCAAGATCTCATTTCTTTGCATTACAGGTGGAGGAGGCCTATGTTGTATTTCCTATTGGATATGGATCGCCTCTATCTCGGCCTGGCAACACTGTTTTTCGCTGGTGGTTTTATCTACGCGTTGACCTGTCTTCGTGCAGGTAACTACCGGCATTCGACCGGGAATCTTATTGCCATTATGGCAGGGCTTGTCTGCCAGACACTTTTTCTCTATGCGCGTGGTCAGGTGCATGGCCGGTGCCCGGTTACAAATGTGGTCGAGATCCTCGTTTTTGTTTCTTGGTCAATGGTTCTTATTTATTTGGTTGTCGGCCGCGCTTATCGCCTTTCCCTGATGGGTGTATTTACTTCGCCAATGGTGTTTATCGCCTGCGTGATGGCGCTGGTTTTTCCACTGGACCATGAGACTGCCATTGCCGTGGCCAGAGCTAAAGGCAGGGCTGATGCCTGGGTGGAATTCCATGTTGGGATTTCTTTACTGGCTTACGGGGCGTTTGGGATGTCTTTTATTGCCGGCCTGATGTTCCTGATACAGGAACGACAAGTGAGAAGGGGAAACCTCAAGACCCTCTTTTATAACCTGCCCCCAATGCAGAATCTCTGCTCGGCGGTATTGCGGCTGCTTATTGTGGGAATGATTCTGCTGACTGCCGGGATTGCATCGGCACATGTGATCTCGACGCCCGGTAACCAGCACCCGATATGGCCACTGTACTTGATCTGGTTGGTCTATGCCGTGCTTTGTGCTTTAAACCTCATCTGGGGATTAAGCCCGAGGCGATTGGCAAGTGGGGCAACAGTAGCTTTTCTTTTTCCATTGGTGAGTCTGTGGATTATTGCCGCCCACTAAAACAAGCAATATTGCCATCGATGGAATTATTCTCCTTGGGATTGAATCATGAATCTGCATCGGTTGCCGTTCGTGAGAAACTTGCCGTTTCAGAGGGTGAGTTGGGGGATATTTGTTCATCCGTCGTCGCCCTTGAAGGGGTTGATGAAGCGGTTGTTTTATCAACATGCAACCGGTTGGAGATGTATGTGAGCGCGCAAGAGGATTGCCTGCCGGATGTGGAGGAGTTTGTCAATGAAATGCTTGTGTTGCGCGGTACGGGTATACTGCCGTTGTATACATTTCGTGGTGCACTGGTGGCACGGCATCTTTGTAGGGTTGCCAGTGGTCTTGATTCAATGGTTCTCGGTGAGACAGAAATTCTCGGGCAGTTAAAGAAATCCTATGCGCTCGCGCATGGTTCGGGAAATACCGGGAAGAGGCTGAACAAGTTGTTTCAGAATGCCTTTAAAGTTGCCAAGTTTGTGCGCACCAATTCCTCCATAACCCGTGGCGCAACCTCTGTAGGAGCGGCAGGTGTTGATCTTGCTGAAAAGATTTTTGGTGATCTTTCGCGTTGCATGGTGATGGTTTTCGGAGCTGGAGAAATGGGGAGGATGGTGACCAAGACGCTCGCAAGCAGGGGTGTAAAGGGAGTGATTGTTTCCAACCGCTCTTATGAGAAAGCCGTGGCATTGGCCGGGGAAATGGATGGCAGGGCCATGCAACTTGAAGAGGGAGTGGATCAATTGAAACTGGCTGACATAGTGATTACCTCGACATCAGCACCACATCGCATTTTGGGAAAAAATGAAGTTGCCAGAGCATTACGGAAACGCCGGGGGAGACCACTCTTTATGATTGACATTGCTGTTCCCCGGGATGTCGAACAGGAAGTGGGTGACCTTGCGGGTGTTTATCTTTATGACATTGACGCATTACAGGAAATTGCAGCAACAGCCAGGAGCAGGAGGAAAAAACAGGTGATCCATTGCGAAACCTTAATTGATGAACAGATGAGGCTTTTTGATCATCAATGATTGCTCAGGAGGAAATACTGATGTTGGCTGAAGGGCTATCTATCGGATGAAAAATATCGTTTTAGGAACAAGGGGGAGTGATCTTGCTCTTGCACAGGCCCGCATGGCAATGGACTTGTTGCGGGATTCAGATTTTGATGGTGGGCTTGAGGAACGGGTGATCCATACCAGTGGTGACTTGCGGCAGGATGTTAAACTTTCCGATTTTTCAAAAGGTGAAATCGCGGTTGTTGAGAAGGGCGTGTTTACCAAGGAACTGGAGGATGCCTTGTTGGCCGGGGAGATTGATGCCGCAGTACACAGCTTGAAAGACCTGCCCGCACAGTTGGCCGAAGGATTCAGGCTGGCAGCCGTGTTACCACGGGCAGCGGTGGAGGATATCCTCTTGGTTAACGGGAAGGCTTGCTCCTTGGTTGATTTTCCACCGGGTGCAACGATAGCAACAAGCAGTGTTCGTCGCAGTCGGCTTGTGGCCTGGAAGAGGCCGGATCTTGTATTTTGCGATATACGCGGGAATGTCCCGACTCGGCTCCGCAAACTCGCCCATGGCCGGGCGGGAGATGCCACCATTTTAGCCCGGGCGGGCCTGGAGAGGCTGGGATTTTACCGGGCAGGTTGCCATGAGGTTGAGATTGAAGGCTCTCTTTTGGGGTGCCGGGTGCTGCCGACTTCTGATTTTCTTCCTGCGGGGGGACAGGGAGCCGTGGCAATTGAAACCCTGGCAGGATCCCCTGCGGCAGATTATTTCAAGAGGATTGATGATGCGGATACTGCCATGCGGGCTGCCGCTGAGCGCGAATTCCTCTATTTACTCG
>CAWVVE010000083.1:0-7343 GCA_963933075.1 uncultured Verrucomicrobiaceae bacterium
ATGGGCAGGCCATGACGGTCAAGGGGCATCCGGAAGCGGACAAATGGATCAACAAGCCCAATCGGGGAAAGTGGCTCCTTTAGGTGGGATGACGAAAGGCTTCATCCTGATTCCCTTGAGAACTGTTCTATGCCTTGGGTATGCACAGTGGCACCTTGAATCCCGCGGCATTGTTCACCTTTATTCCTCAAGCTTTAGGCAGACAATTTCCCTGTCGCTCCTGGCAAAGATGTGCCCTCTCGCGTAAGCGGGATGTGCCCATGTCTTGCCGATGACCTGGGCGCGGGAATGGATTCTGAAGCCTTCACGACCGATGGTGATTGAAAGCAGCTCCCCATTGGCATTGAGGACAAGGGCCCGGTCATTGCGCTTGCCGTCCCTGGCCCAGACCATGGTGGACTGGGGGTTCTTGTCTGCCGGGGTGATCGCGTGGTTATTCGCGTCATTCCACAGGCGCTTGCCGGTGGTGAGTTCAAAGCAACACAGGCCGTTGCTGCGATCAAGCAGGTAGACCAACCCGTCCCGGTAAAGGGGCTGGGCCATCAGGCCGCGGATATTTTCCTCATCCTGCCAGAGCAGCGTGGCATCGGTGGGGCTCTTTCCCAGTTTGATGGCCCTTGATCCGTGCCAGTAACCGCAGACAAGGACGGTTTCATCGTGAAAGATGGGCATGGCAATGGAGACCCCGTATTTGATCTTGTAGGGCACTGACCACAGCACTTTACCTGTGTCCGGTGACATGCCGCGGATGTGTTCCGGTGTCCAGGCGAGCATCAGGTCCCGGCCCCTGTGCCTGGTAAAGACCGGGGTGGCGTAGCCGGCCGGGTCATCAGACCCCCGCCAGAGTTCTTTGCCGCTGTTTTTGTCAAAAGCGACATAGCCACCGTCTTGCGTGCCAACCTGGTAGATGACCGTGTTTTTCCAGATGACTGGCGAGGCGGCAAATCCCCAGGTCGGGCGGCGTGCCCCGAGTTGCTTTACGGAATCCTTTGACCAGATGACTTTCCCGGTCCCGGCATCCAGGCAATGAATATGTCCGACTGATCCCAGGGCGTATGCTTTCTGGTCGCGGATGGTGACCGAGGCGCGTGGACCGCTGTCGTAGCTCAAGCCCTTGTAGCTGGCGGCATAGCTGTATTCCCAGAGGGGTTTTCCTGTCTTGGCATCAAGGCAGAGGATTCGCTCAATATTTTTTTTGTCCGGCCTGTCCATTGTGTAGGCCCTGCCGCCACTGACAGTGATACCACTGTAGCCGCCGCTGATTTCCTTTTTCCAGATGCGTTGAGGATTCTCGATTTTTAGTGCCAGTCCCGGGCATTGCCAGGTGCCATCAGCCGAAGGCCCACGCCATTGCGGCCACTGCCCGGGGCAGAGGTGAGATGATGCCAACGAGAGCAATAGGATTAAAGGCAACCTATTTTGCATTAGGGCATACTCTAGACCGGGTTGTCCGGGAGAAGAAAGGTTTCTCTCAGCCCGAGCGCTTGTCCTTGCCACGAGTGTCATTGGGATAGTCCCAGCGAAGCGGGCAATCCGTGACCTCAACCTCATTCCCGGTATATCGTATTTTTGTCCATTGACCGGCAATAGGGAGGCGAACCTCCATCCATTCCCAGACTTGAGGCAGGGCGGGGCGGATGGTAAGTTTTTTTTCAGGTAAGGAATATTCCAGGCCGGCGAGTCCCTCCAGGTAGAGCAGGATTTTCCCGGCGTTAAAGTTGGAGTATTGGTCACCAAAAAGGGTGAGGTCCCTTTTGTAGGCTTCCGGTGCCACCGGAATCTTCCATTCTGCGTGATAGTTGTAGTTCTCCAGGTGGTTCAGGGTGAGTTCGGTCGCCTCCTTGACGAGGTGCTGGCGGAACATGCCATCGAGGGTGAAATAGGCGGTGTCCGGAGTGTAACCGAAGGAATGATCGGCCGGTTTGTTGAAGGTTTTCATTGCATGCCTCGACATCGCCAGAGGGAAGAATTCCCCGAAGAAGCCCTTTTCCCGGTCGAGGGCCCAGGCATCGACCATGGCCTTGGCATATTCGTTCGGGAAGTAGGGGGAGCGCATTGCCCAGAATCCGTTTGTCATGATCATGCCGTTGTCTGGGGCTGCGAAGTAGCCGGAGACCCCGTTCATTTCCCAGCGTTGTTCGAACATGCGCCTGATATGTGCGGGGTCGCGCCTGATCAGGGTTTTCCAGTGCTCCACATCGGACTGGTTACCGGTGAGGCTTGCCATTTTTTCAAGTGTCCCGGCGACCTCGAACTCGTTCATGGCAAAACTTCCCAGGCGTTTTTGATAAAGTTTTGCGAAGTGTCCTTCGTAACATTTTTTAAGGAATGCGACATCCCCGGTGTGTTCATAAATCTGCCATGCCCCGAGGACATGTTCCGAGCTTTCCCCGCCATACGCGCCGCTGTGCCATGCGATCCCCTTGTTATCGGAGATCATCCTCAGTCCGCCGGGTAGTTCCCGGTAGCGATCGTTGCTGGTGAGATGTTTCCAGGTAAGAACATTACCGTAGGCATATTTGCTTTTATTAGTCGTCCAGGCGCCGACCTTGATTTGAAAAGCGGCATCGTAGCGGTGCATGCCGAGAAAATTATTTACGGCTGTCTGCGTATGGTTCTCCGTTTCCCATCCTTTGCCGACATCGATGTAATACATCAGGTATAGCGACCAGAGGTAATAGTAGATATCGACGAACTTTTTATCCGGGCAGCGCAGCCATGGAATATCCTCGTTGAGTTGCCGGTTGATTTCGGTGGTTTTTGCCCTCAGCCAGGGATGGTGATTGCTGATAATGTCCCTCGCCGAACGGACAGCGATTTTCGGATCATCATGCATCGCCCAGGAAACGGTGGTTCCCTTGCTGTCACAGGGAACAGAAAAAGTATAGTGCCGGACTCCCCTCTGGTCCTTCCTGGTGACCAGGGACTTGGTGATATCACGGGAAGCGCTCAAGACCGTGGACATGCCGCTATAGACACACGGGCCAATGCGGTCTTCCCTGCCCTGGTCAGGGCGGGACCTTACGGTGCCGGCCTCGGAGACAACGATTGCATTATTCTTTTCATCGAGTTTGATTGTGGCGGATGATGAAACGCTTCTCCTGTTGTAGAAACTGTGCCCGGAAAACTCCAGTTGCACAGGCCTTGATGCGGTGATGATGGAGGCTGCAGCGTCATTTTCTGCGATGAATTTTTCCTCCCGTATCGTGACCCCGGCCAGTTCGTATTCGCAGATCATTTTATCAGGGCGCCAGCGCATGCTTTTCGGCTTTGGGTGTTTGTATGTTTTGCCGTCAATAATAACGCTGCCGTAGAGTATCCTGGTGTCTTTGTAGAATTCCCACCCGTAGTAGTCGTTGCCGGTACCGGTGTTCTCAGCTCCTTGCAGTTCACTTTCCAGCAGGCCTATGCCACGGCTGCGCAGGTCGTGGTGGAATGGATGAGTTAGCCCGATTGTTTCATGCTCGATCAATTTCCAACTGGCATGGAAACCGCCGATGTAATAGCTGACATTTCCGGCAAGGAACCCATGTTTTCTGCCCTGAATTTCCTGTTCAAGGCGTTGGCAGTAGTCCGTAAACGCCGGCTTTTCACTGGAGAGAACCTCAGTGCAAGGGGAAGCGCACAGGATAGCAAGGGCAAGGGGCAACCACCATCTCCTGAATTGAGTCCCGGACTTCTTCATTACTTTACGCATCCTGATAAGGTTACTCCAGGCTCTTTACCCAGTTGATGAATTGCTGATGCTCTTCGGCCTGAAATCGGTTGCTCTTTTCCGGGGAAATCCAGGTCAGGGAGGTTCTGGCAATCTGCGGGTTTTTCATGATGACTTGATTAATGAGCTTTGCCACTGCCCGGTGATCGGAAAACCGGTCGTTTTTTGGAGTGACTACCAGGAATGGCCTGGGAAGAATAAGGCTTATCACGTCGTCGTATTCTAAGGGTATATTCTGCTCACGGCCATGAAAGAGGCCGAGACGGGGTTGCAGTGCGTGCAGTTGCCAAAGGCGTTGATTGCCTCCCGTCGACTTTACATTTCTGGCATCACGCAGTGGGGTCCAGCCGCTGAAGCAGGCCACCCCGGCAACCCGGTCGTCGAGGGCACCGGTATACATTGCTGTCAGGGCACCGCATGAGTAGCCGAGCAGGAATACCTTCTTGGCATTGAACTTGGGGATCGTGCCTTTTGCGGCCCCTTTTCCCTCCACGGCAAAGCTGACGGCAGCCCGGGCATCCATTACCATCCGGCCAAGCTTGGACCAGTGGGGGTAATTGCGGTAGAAATTCCTTCCCTCGAGCAATCGCAGGCCGGAACCGCACTGGTCATAGGCAATGACGGCGAAGCCCTTCTCGGCCAGGCGATGATAAACTGTGGTGCCCTGCACTCCGTAACCCTCGTTATAGCCACTGTGATAGGAGAGGGGGTGCAGCCAGATGACTACCGGAACTTGTGTGGTAAGCCCTTCCTTGAAGAACAGGTTGCCACGTATCCCATGACCAAAGCGGATGGGGACCCTGCGCACACCTTTTGGTGACCAGCGATCATGTGTCATCAGGCTTGACTCGGTCTCAGTGAGAAACCCCACCTGCTCGGCGGGCACTAGATTTTCGGGTTGCCGGCCAAGCGACCACTCAACGCGCTTGCTAGCCGGTGCCTCTTCGTCAATAACAAGGTCGATATCGTCCTGTTGGTCATGCCATTCCTGCCAATCAAAATGGTGGATCAGCTCCTCGGGAAAATCTGTTTTCCTGGCCCTGCCGCGGCCAAAGGCCAGGTCAATCCAGTCGAGGTTGCGTTGCCGGTCTTTTCTGTTGATGGATTCCGGAGGTGGTCCGGAGGAGTGTCCACCGGTTCGGTAATCGATCCGCAGGTTGTCGGCTGCGTCGAGGAAACGGTAAACCGAGCGTCCCTCGATATAAGCTTGCTCCACGGCGAATGTCGGTTCGGCACCATCATTGTGGGCAGTGTGGATAAGGCAGTGGCGTGGTGCTATCAGAGCATACCAGCCGTGGGCATCGATTGGCAATTCATTCTCCCGGCCCGTGAAGTTGCGCAGCGAGGGAAGAAACCATTGACCCGGAAAATCCGATGGTGCCTCGGCATAGGTGTTGCGACTGGTCAGCCGGTAGGGGCAGGAGGCGGGGGAGCCGGGGCTGCGGGCAACCACGCAGGTAATGCGTTGATCAAAGGCCCCGGCAATCATTGCGGCTTTGCCGTAGCGTGAAAAGCCGATGATGGCGATCTTCCCTGCGGCTATCTTGGCAACAGATTGATCACCAAGCAGGTAATCAATGCAGCGACTGGCCAGCCATCCCTTGGTGCTGATTTCCGTCCAGGTGGCCTTTGGGTATTCCCTGCGAATGGTCTCCCAGACGCTGTCGTAGCCCGGGTAATCGGTTTCCCGGTGGTGACTGTCCACGCCCGGGAACAGGCAAACAGCGTAACCGCGTGCCAGCGCGTCCTCTGCCCAGTATCGTTGGTAGAAGCGCGGGGCTGTCAGTAGCAGGGGGAAGGGGCCCTTTCCCTTCGGCACCCAGAGGGCCATCTGGAAGGCGGCGCGATTCGGTGTGGCGAGCGTAAGGCGGATGCGAAGGCGCGTGGAGCCGTCATCATGTAATTCTCTACCGGTTTCACTGGTCTCGACAATCTCTGGCTTCACGGCGGGAAAAGTGCCGATAAAATATTTGATGAGGAGCGAACGAATTTCCTCGCGGCGCTTTTTCCAGTCAGCATTGGAGGTGACCTTGCGGCCGTCAAGAAACTCCAGCAGTGGCGGTAACTCGGCACGTGCATACACCGGGACAGGATGGTTTCCGGGAGGCTTACCGAATAACGGCTTGGCAGGCGCGCCTGCATCTGCTGCCAGCAATATTGCCACAGTCAAAGGTAATTTGTGCATTTGGAGATGCTACGCCCCTGCTCTTACATGCTCAAGGACTGAACCTTGGTCAGGTATTCAGGATGATGCAGGCGCGAACCTGCAAGAGACGGGGTAATAAATTCATGTAGAAATGAGACATAGGGGAAAGGTTCACGAAAACGGCTGGATTTCTTGTCAAAATTTGGCAATGCTTTGCAGAACATCGGGTCAGATTTAAACCGCAATTTGCCAATCCAATGTGTGCCATGATAACGAAAACCGGATTTATATTGACGACGATTGCCGCCTGCCTGATCTGCCGCTCTGATACATCTGCGAGCCTGTTTGACGATGTGCCGGAGCTCTCGACCGCTGCTCGATCAGCACTGGTCGCCCACTATGATGGCCGTGCCGGGGTCGCAACTACCGGAAATGTCGTCGAGTCCTGGATTCCGGTGGACGGCGAGGGCGGGTTGCTCCATGGCATGACCACCTCATCCACGCAGCGCGGTAGCGGTGCTGCTGATCTCATTACCTATGATGGCAGTGGCCGGTTGATTTTCGACGATACCAGCACGGCTGCCGATGGCCGTTATCTCTCGGGAAGCCTGGCCAATACCGCTACCGGCGACTTTAGCATCTTCTGGCTCGGCCATTATCAGGACAGTGCGCCGTTTGCAAGCTCCGGCACCTACGCCTACAACGTTGGGCTCAATAGTATATCGCATCAGCGTGACGATGGTAACGGTGGGTTTCGCGTGGAGATGTATAACGGCACGACCTATACGGGCGATGACATCACCGACTTCGACGGTATCGATACTGTCTGGAGCACTGTTATTACCGCCTCTACGCATGACACCTATGCTAACGGGATGAATCTCAACCTTGTTGGCACCCCGGCCAACAGCGTCGCTGCCAATGCGGCTATCGTCATTGGGGCTTGGAGCCACGGCGGCTATGACCTGGTGGGTGAGATCCGGCAGATGGTCATTTTTGAATCAGCTCTTAGCGATGAGGATCGCGGGCTTGTCGAAGCCTATCTTGGCAGCCTGGGCGGGGTGCCCCCTAAACCCGATCCGACGGGCTTGTCACCACTTGAGCTGACTATCAATGATGGTATCGGCGAACTCAATTGGAACGCCGATGCCCACCTGCTGTTCTCGAGTGATCTCGTCGAGTGGTTCATCGAGGCGGAGGCGACCTCGCCGATGTCGTGGGAGATTGACAAGGAGCAGGAGTTCTTCCGGCTGGCGACCGAGTTTACCGAGATCCCGCAAGGGGTGGTGTTGCGCACTCGCTTTGCATCCGACACCTACCGCGAGATTGAATACCACGTCGATACCGGTGAGCTGTTTTTCCACGGCGAGCAATACCACGGTCTCGATTATTACGGCGGCTCTGATGATTTCTGGTGGTGTACCCTCAATTCCGCAAGCCGTGGATCCGGGCTGCTTGAGTTCCTGATGGATCACAATGGTG
>CAWVVE010000084.1:0-7276 GCA_963933075.1 uncultured Verrucomicrobiaceae bacterium
AGTGCACGGTTTACCGTTCTCTGGAGATCATCGAGTTCAAATGGCTTTGCAAGGTAATCAAAAGCACCCATGCGCATTGCCTCGACAGCAGTTTCAATGCTTCCGAAACCGGTTACCATAATGATTGGCATGCCGGGGTATTCGTTGGCGCACATTTCAATAATCTCAAGGCCGTTTATGTCACCGATGCGCAGGTCGACGATGAGCAGGTCAGGGCGTTCAGTTTTGATGGCATCCACTCCGTCGGTGCCGCTTTGTGTAGCATGCACGGCATGCCCTAATCCTTCGCAGAGTTGGGTCATGAGTTGCAGGATCGCTGCCTCGTCATCAATGATTACAATTTTTGCCATTGTCGTCGTGTGGTTTGGTTTTCGGACTTATTAGCATCCAAGATTCTTAAATGATAAAGATCTATTAGCTAATTTAAGAGTTATCGTAATGCGGGAATATTTTATTCTCAATAATGAAAGTTTAGATTTGTTGATTTTTTACAGCAAGCATGAAATCCCTTTGTTTATAAGGGGTATGATCGCTTAAAAACTCATTTCTGAGGGTTTCATACGCGATTACCCTGAGAATCCTGCTCCTGAAGCTTACCCGAACGGGTTCGGAACCCCCCGCCGGCCATCGATTCATTCACCTTGCTGGGACTGTGAGTTGGCAGTCCGGCAGTGCATTTGAGAATGGTGATGAATTAGTTTAAGTTTCCTAATCAATGTCCGAACAACGGAAAAAGCGTTTTGGTTGTCCTGTGAGCATTGGCTTTATGTGTTTGCTTATTACTTCCTGCGGCTCCTTCAAGAAAGAGGCGACAGAGGTCCGGGTGCCTGTTACCGGACAGACGTTCAGGACGAACGGCATGGAGGAGCACCTGTCGAAGACGCGTGCTGCCAGCGGGAGATTATTTCTGGCGAGAAATGCCACGAGGCCAGGGGTTGTTGAAAGACCCAGCGGTTTGCAGTTTCTTGTGCTCAGGGAAGGAACCGGCGCATGCCCGAGGGCTGGTGACAGTGTGACCACCCACTACAGGTTGTTTACCACTGAGGGGAACCTTATCGATGACTCGAGGAACTTAGGCGGGCCGCAGCAGTTTGCAGTCGACAAAGTGATAGCAGGGTGGCGCGAGGCTCTTCAGGAAATGGGAGTGGGCGCACAGTGGAGGCTTTTCCTGCCTCCGGACCTTGCCTATGGGACGCATGGCTTAGCGCATATTCCCGGGGGGGAGACCCTTGTGTATGAACTCAGCTTGCTGGGCATCAATGCCAATGTTGATGCAGAGTCCGTTGACTTGCCGGCGAAACCTGTGGGCAGCATATCCTCCGGGAAGATTCAAAAGGTAACGGTCGGCGGGCTTGCCCGGGACAATCTCGACCTGATTGATTGAGCGGGGCTTTACCGGTTCGTTTATTCTCAGGGGTCAGCTGATCGCTGTGAGCGCTGCCGCGATTAACAGTACAGCAAAGCCAATATTGAGCCTGCGCTGATGACGGAAGAATGCATTCCTGATGACTGCCGTCTGGAGGATATTGGCGAACAATGCCCAGAAAACCGCTCCCTGAACGACAATGATTGTTCCGTAAATGCTTTTTTCAACGAACGTTGATTCCGGCTCAAGGAAACGGGCAAGCATTGCGGAGATAAATATGGCAACCTTTGGGTTCAGCAGGTTGGTCAGGAACCCCTGCCGAAATGCGGCCAGAGAGGGCAGGGGACTTTGCCGGTATGCCTGGCCGGATGGGACGGTGTAGGCCAGTGACCTGGTTGAGATGAAAAGGCGGATGGCCAGGAAGACCAGGTAAGCAGCCCCGGCGTAGTGCAGCGCTTGGCCCAGTGTGGCCGAACTATTGAACAGGAACCCAAGGCCTGCGATGGCCAGGGTGGTGTGAATTATCAATCCCAGTGAAATGCCAGCTGCTGAGAAAAATGCCGCCTTGCGACCGTGGTTGAGTGCGTTTTTGAGTATCAGCAAGAAGTCCGGCCCGGGAGAAAACTGTCCCAGCAGCATTACCAGACTGAAGAGAAGCAGGGAGTTCAGGGTTGGGAGGGGAGTGTTGAGATGAGATCCTGGGCGAGAGCCATTGCGCCAAGGATGCCGGCTTGTGTCCCCAGTCCAGGTGGCACGATAAATTCGTCTAATTCCGGGAGGCTTACATAGCCGGCCAGGCGTTGTGAGAGGTTCGTGCGGATCTTATGGAACAGGTGGGCTTGTTGCATGACTCCGCCACCAAGGATGAATCGCCTTGGGCAAAGGGTGAGGGCGAGATTGGCCAATGCATCGGCCAGGTAGGATGCCTCAAGATCCCAGCCGGGATGATCCTCCTCAAGGTCGCTCGGGTTGCATTTCCACCGTTGGCTGAGGGCAGAGCCACTGGCAAGACCTTCAAGGCAATTGCCGTGGAAAGGGCAACAACCCGCGAAGGGATCCTTTTGTCTGTCGTGGGGAATCCTGAGATGTCCCATTTCCGGATGGCTCTCGCCATGGAGGATTTTCCCCCCTGAAATCGCCCCTCCACCTATTCCGGTGCCCACGGTGATGTATATGAAATCATCAAGATTGCGCGCGGATCCCCATTTTCTTTCTCCCCATGCAGCTGCGTTCACGTCTGTTTCAAAGGCCAGGGGGATATCGCCAAGTGCCGAGCGCAGAGGTGAGGCAATGTCAGTATTACTCCAGTTGTCTTTCGGAGTATTCTTGATGAAGCCGAAAGTTGCAGAGCTAACGTTAATGTCAGCCGGGCCAAAAGTGCCGATTCCAAGTGCCCGGATTGTGCCTCGGCGGTGCTGTGCCGATGTGAAGAAGTTGACAGCCTCGCGAATTGTCTGTTCTGGGCAGGTGGTTTCAAAACGTGTTTCTTCAAGGTCATCAAGACCGCTGCCAACGGCACAAACCATCTTGGTCCCGCCTGCTTCCACTGCTGCAATGAGCGGGGATTTTGCCTGGTTCTTCAAGGATTATTGAGAGGTTGTTGCCTCCGCACCCGGAGAATGCGGAAGTCCCAGGTTGGCAAAGATTCTCCTGGTGGCATCACTTTTATTAAGCGTGTAGAAGTGGATGCCATTGACGCCATTATCAAGAAGTCCTGCGCATTGCTCAGTTGCGTAATCTATACCAATTTTTTTTACCGTGTCGCTGTTGCCTTCACAGTTTTCCAGTGCCGCAATTAGCCGAGCAGGAAATCGGGTTCCTGCGGCCAGTTGCGCCATTCGCTGCATGCCGGCCAGTGAATTAATCGGCATGATTCCTGCAATGATCGGCACGGTAATCCCGGCCAATTCGCACCTTTCACGGAAATCAAGGAAATCATGGTTGTCGAAGAACATCTGTGTGCAGATGTAGTCTGCCCCCTGATCCACTTTTAACTTGAGGTGGTCGAGTTCCTTGATGCGATTGGGTGTGGAGGGATGTCCCTCCGGAAAGCCTGCCACCCCGATTCCAAAGCCTTTTGGGGCTGGATGAGTCCCCGCATTGTTGAATTGCTTTATCGCCTTTACCAACTTCCCGGCATACTGGAATGCGTCCTTGGAGTGATCATGCTCAGGCTGGTCACGGGGGGGGTCGCCTCGCAGGGCAAGGATGTTCTCCACTCCTGCATTGGCATAGCGGGTGAGAATGCCGGAAATCTCAGAGCCACTATGGCAAACACAGGTCAGGTGAGGGATGGGGGTGAGTGACGTTGTGTTTTTGATCCGGACAACCAGGTCGTGCGTCAGTTGGCGGGTTGACCCTCCCGCGCCGTAGGTGATGCTGACGAAAGATGGCCGGCAGGACTCGAGCTCTTTGATGGTTTTGAATAGTTTTTCCGAGGCTTCCCCTGTCTTTGGCGGAAAGAATTCAAATGAGAAGCTGGGGCCTTGGCAGTTAAAGATGTCGTTGATGTGCACAGGACTAAGGGTGGTGGCAGGCCAGGGTTGATTGTTTCCTGCCACACGGCATTGGAAGCTTCATAGGCTATGGCCTAATTACGGTGTGGCAAATCCTAGATGTAGGCGCCGGTTCCTGTTCACTGAACAGGAACTGATCGAGCATTATTGGCCGCCGCCTTTTTCAGTTCTCCGGCGGCCTTGATTGCCACAGTGGCCGGCAGGGTAAAGGTGGTGACCCGGTCAGCCCGTGCAATGTTTATACCCACTGCCTCGCCCTGGAGATTTACCAGGGGTCCCCCCATTGCCTGGGGGGTGAGCGGTAATTCATGCTGGATGACATCGCTGAAGCCAGCCTTCCTCTTTGAGGTCTTGCCGCTCATGCGCTGGTTGCGGTCAAGCATGTCAAAGACATTGGATTTATAGTTGAGGGTGACAGTAAACGGAATGCCTTCCTCGCCCCGGAGTATCTTGATTGCCACTTCATCCATTGGATCAAATTTGCTGATCTGGTCGGCGAGTTCTCTGCGACTCCTGATGTCCGTGCTTTGCACCCGGATAATCAAGTCCCCGGACTGCATTCCCTGTTTCTGTGCGGGGCTATTCGGGCCGAAACCGTCGATGGCGACTCCAAGTTCATCAGGGTCGTCATTGGGATCAAGTGTGACGCCAAGCACTCCGGGCCGGCGTTTAATTTCTCTCCTGGTTGCTGAAATGACCCCGATCATCAATGAGTCCGCTTCATCATTCATTGCTGCAACCCAGTTGCCCTGGGACAGGTTGTCGGGATTGCCCCACTCAACCGGGATTGCCTTGCCGGGCGCAACCTTGAGCAGTGCAAGATCGTTGGCAGGGTCCCTCGCCAGTATGGTTGCTTCCAGTTTTTCCCCGGAAGGAGCAATGGCAGAGATCGTGCCCTTGGGTTCAAGTTCGCTGGACTTTGTCAGGAGATGTCCCTCGGGATCAAGGACCGTTGCAAGCGCGACGTTTTTCCCTTCTTGCAGGATGACCAGCGTTGAGAGCCTGGCAGCCTCGCCCCCCTGCCCGAAGGCACGCACGGTTTCCGAGCCATTCAGGCGGAGTTTTGATGGCAGTTCGTCCGGGGATTCCTGGGCAAAAGACAAACGCGTCGGAGAAATGGCGAGCAGGCCAATTAACAGCGGTAAGCTGAGGGGATGTTTGACGTTGATCATCGGCCGGTGCCTGTGGGTTTTTTGGCGGGCAGGAAATCATTCCTGTTGCCGAGTATGACTTCCACTTTTTTAGTGCCTCCCTCCCAGCGTTTAAGGATGTCCAGAAGAACCTTGTCACCGGGACCATGCCCATTAATGAGTGTCCTGAAGGAGTTCAGGCTCTCGACTTTTTTGCCATCAATTCGGCTGATGACATCCCCTGCCCGGAGTTTGCTCTGGGCAGCCGGTGAATTCTCAACAATACCGGTGATCTGAATCCCCTTGGAATGGGGGATACGCTTAACTCCCAAAAAGCCACCCCTGCGTTGAATTTTTGCGTAAGAGTCGTCAATGGTGACGACTTTACGGGCAAGCATGCGATCCCAGTCACGCTTGAAGGCCCTCACCGTGACGTGATAGTTCTGTTCGTTTTTCTTCGATACACGGCTGTGGATTCCAACGACTCTTCCCTGCATGTCAAAGAGAGGACCGCCGGAATCACCGCCTATCAATTTGCAGTCGCTCTGGATGGTGTTGGTGCTGCGATGAATGACGCGGCCTACGCGCAGGACGATGCCACGGTCCTTATCGAAGCCACCGGGGTGGCCTATGGCAAAGATCCAGTCTCCCCGAAAGAGTGTTGCGGCCGGTGCAATCTCGACGAAGGGGTGCTTTTTCTTTTCCGTGATGCGAACCAGTCCTGAGTCTGCAGCAGTCGATCGACCGAGTGATTCGGCTTCCAGTTTTGTTCCGTCCGGCATGACCACATGGACCTTGGTGCCGGGATCGCCGCTGACATGACCCGCAGTGAGAACCAGTCCATCCTCAGAGACGATGACTCCGCTGCCTGAACCATTGCCGACAATGCAGACAGTTGCCTGCTTGGCCTTATCCAGGACGGAGCTGACCTGTTTCTGGATTCCAAGGAGGTCTCCGGGAGATTCCGGTGCGGTTTTGCCGAATACGGGATGTGCGGGCGCATCATTGGCAGGAAGTTCTCCTGTGCCGGCGGTGATGCCGAAGAGAACAACTGTTAATGATATACGTCGCAGTCCCTGCATTAATGAAGACGATGGGTGAAAAATTGAAGGCGGCAAGTTGAAAAAGTGGCGGTGCTTATTAGGGTTTTTGTTATTTATTGACCTGCCCCTTCAGGTGTTCCGTTCTCGATTTTAACTTCCACCTCCTTGTCCTGCCTGTAGAGGACTTGCTTGGTTGGCTTGCCACTTTCATCCCAGTATTTGGTGATGCCATGGCGCATGCCTCCCTTATAGAGCTTATAGGTGCTTCTTTGGCCGTTTTCATACCATTCCTCGATAACGCCATCGAGTAAGCCATTGACGTAGTTCCAGCGGAACTTGATTGTGCCGTCCGCGTGATGTTGTATGGCGCGTCCCGAGAAGGGCAGGTCATCCTTGGTGATAATGCCCTTTTTGTAGCCAAGATCCTTATAAAGGAATTGCGGAGTGAGAGGTTCTTTATTTTCTGCCCCCGGCGGCGTGTCCCGGACCTGTCTTTCCGGGTCAAGAGCCACCTCATTCTTGCATGAGGTTGCAGCAATCAGCAGAAGGATAGTGATATTGGTGAGTAGTTTTCCAGGCTCGGTGCTCATGGGATCTAAGATAGGGGTAAATGGAATGCTGTGCCAGTCTGCAACGTGGATCGCTGAATATATCAGGAACTTAGCGATTCTCTGCTGCTTGGACTTGCCGGATGATCGAAGCAACGATTGCCGCTTCAGGGGGATGTTCGGGGCATTCGGTTTCGAAAGAATGATGATCCTGTTCCTTGGCGAGCTGAATTCACCCGGCTTCGTCTATGGCAGAGAGAGTTTCGCTATAGCCAATAGGTTAGGGCAAGGATATAGGCCGCTTTACAAATCATGTGGAGAAGCTGGTCAATGTGGAGGCTGATGATTTTTTCCTCTTTAAGAAAGTCGATCAGCCAGTGCAGGGTAAGTTCAACAATTGCCAGCAGGTAACTGCCGGTGACCAACCAGACTCCGCCGGCATGAATCAGTGAGTGGGCACTGAGGCAATAAAGCCAGAGGGTGTTGGGAGGCAGGTCAGTATTCTGCGGGCGGTAATGTCGATTTTTATGGAGTGCGAGGAATTGTCCCTGGAGTGGATGATCGCACAATGCATGCGCGATGAGCAGCGCAAGAAAGACAGGGATTGCAGCCGAGAGGTTGCCCTCGGCAAGGGCATCGATGTGTTGTGAAAAGGGCACGTCCGCTTGGGGAA
>CAWVVE010000085.1:0-7272 GCA_963933075.1 uncultured Verrucomicrobiaceae bacterium
GGGTTTTACCGGCTCGGGGTCTTTGATGATGAGCCGGATGACAAAAGGGCGGCGGAGTTTGACGGGCTCGATGACATGCTGCGCACCACCAGCGAGACTTTCCTTGGCCTTACAACAGGATGCGCCAGGTGTCATGACCACATGTTCGACCCCATTTCGCAGGTTGATTATTATGAGATGGCATCCTTCTTCCGCAATGTCAGGCAGTATCAGAAACCGCAGAGGGGAAAGGAGGGTGCCGTGCTGCGCCAGGTGAAGGGCGGTATGGCCCTCAGTGTCACCGAGAAGGGACCAGAGGCTGCCGACACGCATTTGCTTGTCCGTGGGGATGCCGGCCGGCCGGCGCAGAAGGTCACGCCCAGGCTGCCGGGCATTTTCGGCAACCATGAGCCGGATATCATTCCCACCCCGGCAAGCACAGGGCGCCGGCTGGCACTTGCAAGATGGATTGTTGATCCCGTCAACCCCCTGACGGCACGCGTCATGGCCAACCGCATCTGGCAGTATCATTTCGGGCTCGGCATTGTTGCCACGCCGAATGATTTCGGCCAGGCCGGGCACCCTGTTTCCAATCAGGCGCTCTTGGACTGGCTTGCCCATGAGCTTATCAAGAGTGGCTGGTCGATAAAGCATATGCACCGGGCGATCATGAATACGCGCGCCTACCGCCGTTCCTCCTCCCCGCATGTGGAGAACGAGAAGATTGACCCGGACAACGTTCACCACTGGCGGGGTAACCTGAGGAGGCTTGAGGCCGAGATCCTGCGTGACCGCATCCTGCAGGCCAGCGGGGCGCTGAACCAAAAGCGCGGCGGGATGAGTTTTTTCCCGGCCCTTAACGGGGAGGTTGTTGCCGGGGCCTCAAAGCCGGGGCGGGGCTGGGGCTGGTCACAGCCCGGGGAGCGCAACCGGCGCAGCATCTACGCCTTCGTCAAGCGCAATATGGTCTATCCCTTCTTCGAGATTTTTGACTACAGCAATACCGAGGGCTCACTCGGTAGCCGTCCGGACACGACCGTCGCCCCCCAGGCGTTGTTGCTCCTCAACAGCGAGCTTGTCACCGAGAGTGCCTCACTGATTGCCGGGCGTGCGCTGGAGAAAAATGACTCAATCGGCGAGGCTTTCCGCTTGGTCCTCGGTCGTGAACCGAGCAGTCAGGAACGCGCCACGGCAAATTCCTTCCTTGCTGAAGCACGGAAGAAACACGCGGCAAGCGCCGGGCAGATCCAGTTCCGCCCGGATTTTCCGCCGGCCCTCTTCAAGGAGTATCACACCTTGCTCCCGGCAGAGCGGTTCCTGCGCGGTCCCGGGCAGGGGTGGGATTACTTCAAGGGAAAATGGACCGGCGGCTACGAGGGCATTATCAATGCAGAGGCTGATTGGCCACCTTTTGCCCTGTTCCGGCCGACGGGAGCAGATTACCGGTTTTCAGGAAAAGTGCGGCTGGAGAAGAATACAGCTCGCGCCATGATCCTGCTGCAGGCACGGCCCCGCGGGCAGGAGTTTGACGGCTATGCACTGCTGCTTGATGCCGAGGCCGGCAGGGTTGCCCTCCGCCGCTATGCCGCCGGCAAGTTTGAAACACTTTCAGAGCAACAGGCCGCAATACCGCGGTTACGCCCCCTTGATTTCAGTGTGGAGTTCATCAAGGGCAAGGTCAGTGTTGCCGTCAATGGCCTGAAAATGCTCGTTGAGGATTCCCATCCGGTTGGCGGTGGCGATGGCCGCTTTGGCGTCAGCGCATGGGGAGGGCCGGTGAGTTTTGACGGCCTGGCCATAGAGGCTGCCGGGGGCCGTTTTCCACTCATTGACATTGATCACCGGTTGTCCCGGTTTTCATCAACCACCTCCCCCGCTGAGGAATTGCCCTCGGGCTGGAGCGTGTTCGGCGGCAAGTGGGCTGCAGAGGACAGCGTGATTCGAGTGGCAAAGGAGTCGGGCCCGAAGCTGTTGTGGGATGCTGCCGGCAAGCTTGCCGATGAGGCTCTTTTTACTGCCGAGATGCGTGTAACAGACGGTGACATTGCCGGCCTGATCATGAATGTCACCGATCCCAAGGTGGGGGCTGATAACTGGAACGGCTATGAGGTGAGCCTTTATCTCCATGAACAGAAGCTGGTCTTTGGTTCCCACCAGAATAACTGGCAGATGCTTGCCTCCGTCCCGGCCCCGGTAAGCCGCGGCAAATGGCATCAGCTCAGGGCACATGTGGCAGGGGACCGGGTAAAGGTTTACCTCGACGGGCGCGATGAGCCCTACATTGACTATAGAATCGCCAAGCCACTGGCCCCCGGGCTTGCCGGTTTGCGCACCTGGGGAGCGGCGGTGGAATACCGCAATTTACAGGTGGAGTCAGGCGGCAAGAAAACCATTTTCAGCCACGGTGGCGATTCCCCGGCCGCCGCAGAGCCAAGCCGGATTGTGCTTGCTCCGGACCCGGATCGTCCCGGGCGCCGTGCCTTTGCGCAATTTTGTTCCCTGCTGCTGAACCTTAATGAGTTCTTATATGTGGATTGACTGGATGATGCCCGAAACGAGAATATAAAAGCTGATGAGCTCCATTACCCGACATCTTGAGAAGCAGGGGCGCCGTGATTTCCTGCGCAACTTCGGCACCTCAATGGCGGGAATTTCCCTCTCCGGGATTTTCCCGGGTGACCAGGTTTTCGGGGCAGCTCCCGCCTCGGCATTGGTAAATCCACTGGCTCCGCGACCGAGCCATTTTCCTTCCAAGGCAAAAGCCTGCATTTACCTCTACATGTATGGTGGGCCATCGCAGATGGATTTGTTCGACTACAAGCCGGAGCTGCAAAAGAACGACGGCAAGCAGGTGGACATGGAGATTCGCCGTCGCGAGATCAAGAAGTCCAAGCTGCTTGGCACAAAGCGCGTGTTCAAACAACACGGAGAGTCCGGCCTCTGGTGCTCTGATGCCCTGCCGAATGTGTCCCGTCACATGGACAAGCTCGCCGTCATTAAGTCCCTTTACATGGATTCCTTTGCGCACGGTTCGGCCAACCTGCAGATGAACTGTGGTCGAATCTTGCAGGGGCACCCCTCCCTTGGTGCCTGGATTGCGCACGGGCTGGGTTCCACCAATCCAGATCTTCCGGGGTTCGTGGTGATGCTGGATGCCCGTGGCGGCCCAATCCCAGGAGCTGCCAACTGGGCGAGCGGATACATGCCTGCGGCCTACCAGGGCACCGTGCTCAGGTCCACCGGCAGTCCCATATTAAACCTTTCACCAAGGGCCCAGATTACCCATGAGATGCAGGGTGACAAGATTCGGGCGATTAACCGGTTCAACAGGAAACATCTTGCCGGGAGGGAAGCTTATTCTGAGCTGAGCGCCCGTATTGCCAGCTATGACCTTGCCTACCAGCTGCATACCTCGGCACCTGAGGCCCTGGACATTGCAGCGGAGGACGAGAAAACAAGGCGCCTTTACGGGCTTCACCTGCCGAAAGGTGATCATGCCCTCTCCATTGCGCCCTCGCATTTTGGGCGCCAGTGCCTCATTGCTCGCCGCCTCGTTGAGCGTGGTGTGCGTTTTGTCCAGCTTTACTCCGGAGGCGGCCACCAGCAGCAGAACTGGGATGCCCATAATGGAGTGGAGGAAAACCTGAAGATACACTGCCCGGAAATTGACCGGCCCATAGCAGGGTTGCTTGCCGATCTTGAACAGCGGGGCATGCTGGAGGAGACGCTCGTGGTATGGGGCGGGGAATTCGGGCGGCAGCCGGTCTGGCAGGGGGAAAATGGCGGCCGGGATCACAACCCGAAAGGATTTACTTACTGGCTGGCAGGCGGCGGGGTAAAGGCCGGGACAAGTTACGGGGAAACTGATCCCCTGGGTCATGAGGCTGTGGTCAACAGACACCATGTCAGGGACCTGCACGCGACCATCCTCCACCTGATGGGCCTGGATCATGAATTGATCACCTATCCCTATGGGGGCTTAGACCAGAAGCTGACAGGGGTTGTTCCCGCCGAGGTGATCAAGGGCCTCTTGGCTTAGGGCTCAGGCGGCAATTATTTTGTGCCAAACAGGATGCAGATCGGCGAGGGAACCTTGATCAGGCCCCTTGTCTGGTAGGCAAGCTCACCGCTTTCCTGGTCGATTTTAAATACCGACACGGTGTCGGAATGTGCACCGGCGGCGAGGATCCAGCGGCCGCTCGGGTCAATGTTGATGTTGCGTGGCCATGCGCCGCGGACCGGCTCCACTTCCGTGACGCTTAAGACACCGGTTTCAGGATTGGACCGGTAGCATGTGATGCTGTCATGTCCGCGGTTTGAGGACCAGACAAACCTGCCAGTTGGATGGATGAGGATTTCCGCGGCAGAATTAAATGTCTCGTTGGCCTTAACGGTATCGCTGAGTGCGGGAGTGGTTGTCAGGCGTTTGGCACGGCCTTTTTCGGCGTTATAGGAGAAGGTGGTCACCGAGAGGGATAACTCGTTAAGCAGATAGATGAATTTGCCATCAGCGGAAAAACGCATGTGCCGAGGACCACCCCCCGGGATGCTGGCGGCGAGGGAATGTTTGGCAATGGCAGGCTTGGCGTGATCAACCTTATAAATGTGGATTTTGTCGGTACCTAAATCCGGGGTGAAGGCAAATCTCCCGTCCGGGGAAAAGCCGCACCAGTGGGGGTGTGGTGAATCCTGGCGATTGCCGACGACCTTGGAACCACCCTTATGCTCCATGACAACGGATTTACCCAGCTTACCGCTTTCATCAATCGGAATCAGGGCCGTGGAACCGCCGCCATACTGGGCGGTGAGAAGGAATTTCCCGGAGGGATGAACGGCTACGTGCGTGCCGCCGCCATCACCAATGAGGGAGGAGGTGAACTGTTGCAGGGAACCGTCATCCTTGACATGGAAACCCGCGACGCCGGGGCCGTTATCGATCTGGGCGACGGCATAGATTTTTTTGCCGTCCGGGTGCCAGCTCAGGAAGCCCGGCCCTCTAATCTCTGCGGCCAGTTGTGCTGGCTCAAGTTTGCCGTTCTCAGGATTGAAGTTTGCCCGGTAGATGCCTTTCGATGCCCTGCCACCGGTGCCGAAATAAACATCCATGGAACTGGCGGGAAGGATCATGGCCAGGATGCCGAGAATGGTGATAATGATTAGATGAAAGGACATTCGGGTATGTAGTAGTTTTGTTACTGGGCGTGGGCAATCAAGGGTTTTTCTTTACGGAAGCAGAGGCGCTACTTTTTTAGCAAGGGCTGAAAGGTCGAGTTTTGAGCCGTCTTTCGGGAAGCGGTTGGGTAGCAGGTACCAGTTCTCGGTAAATGCTGCCTTTTGGCCGGGTTGCAGGATTTCCATCGGTCCAATCGGTTCAATTTCACAGGCAGGCACCCAGTCACTCTTTGGATACCAGATTGACAGGGTAAGGCCGGCAATTTCGCCGTAGAGCCGCCCCGGGTAGGTCTTGTAGGTCTTGATGAAGGCAAGGTCATTGGGCATCTGGTAGGCAAACCATCCTGCAAAGGAATCAAAACCGAGCTTGGGTTCCTTTGGTGGTGCCAGAATCTCGAGGAAATTGCCGCGGCGGCGGATGTTCGGGTCCTCGGGCAAAATCAGCATTTCATCACTGCCACGCATCATGATATACCCCTTTGGGAAGCGTTGGTGTTCCGGGGTGAGCGGCACGACGCCAATGCCGCCGTGTATGGCAAACATGCGCCCCCAATGGCACCAGCGGCGGGTTTCACCGGAGGTATTCACCATGGTTTGTGTGCACGCCAGGTGTGAGGAGTTCTCGGCGAGGACAAAATCACGAATCAACCGGATACCGGCATCGGCTGCCGGCTTGCTGGTTAAGCGTGCACTGCGCGGCCCGGTAATCTTGGCGCTCCATTGCCCCGACCAGAGCTCGGCGCGCTTGGGAATGAGGTATTCCGGGCCGATGTCAAAACGCCCGGCGGAAGAGGGCTTTTTGCCATTTTCCGGCGTCCATTTTTCCTCGGAAGAATTCAGGTAGAGGGACTCCTTGCCGCTCTGCCTGTAACTGAGCACGCGGCCGCCAACGTGATGGCCGAGAACGGCGACGGTGCCGGCTTTGTTGCTCAGCTCAATGCAGTCCGGATAGTTGAGGAACTGTAAGCGCCGCACTCCTCCTTCAGCCTGAAGACTTGAGGCGCAGGCGCTCAACAGCAGGCAAGCAAGGGCAATTCGTGTCGACATTCGTTTAATGGTTCGCATCCTCCCTACTTGGCAATGTTGAAGGTTAGCTGAAAAGGTTGAGTTGCGGGGACGGGCTCTCAGGCAGAGATTTTTCTTCCACTGTGGGGCGGGATTTGGCCCGGCGCTTTACTTTTGGCCCGGCTTGTTGACCTTCCCCTGGCCGCGATGAGTTTTGTTCAAGGTGGGCAAGGATGTCCTTGGCGCGGGCAATAATCTCATCCGGCAATCCCGCCAGGCGGGCCACCTGGATGCCGTAGCTGCGGTCTGCGCTGCCCTCGACAATTTTCCGCAGGAAAATGATTTTATCATTTCGTTCACGCACCGCGATGTTGGAGTTACCGATGCCCTCACGACTGTCCGCCAACGCGGTGAGCTCGTGGTAATGGGTGGCGAAGAGGGTGCGGCAATTTACCGCATCATGCAGGTGTTCAGCGACGGACCAGGCGATGCTGAGCCCATCGAAAGTGGCAGTGCCCCGGCCAATCTCATCGAGGATCACCAGTGAGCGCTTACTGGCATTATTGAGGATCAGTGCAGTTTCGTTCATTTCAACCATGAAGGTTGACTGTCCCCGGGCAAGGTCATCACTGGCGCCAACGCGAGTGAAGATACGGTCAACAAGGCCGATTTGTGCCTTCTCGGCCGGCACAAAGCTGCCCGTTTGTGCCATTAGGGTAATCAGTGCAACCTGGCGGATGTAGGTGGATTTACCCGCCATGTTGGGACCGGTGAGGATCGTCAGGCGTTGTCCCTCGGCATCGAGAGTTGCATCGTTGGGGACAAATTTTTCATCGGTGATAAGCTGATCCAGGACAGGGTGCCGGCCTGCTACAATGTGCAGGCAGTGGGATTCATTGAGCTGTGGTCGGCAGTAGTCGAACAGGCGGGCGATTTCCGCGAGGCCGAGGAGGACGTCAATCTCGGCAAGGGCATCAGCGGTGTCCTGCAGCTGCTCAAGGTGCTCAAGGGCGCTCTCCCGCAGGTTCAAAAATTCCTCATATTCGAGCTGCTTGGCGCGCTCATCAGCGCCAAGGATCTTGTTTTCCATTTCCTTCAACTCGGGCGTGATGAAGC
>CAWVVE010000086.1:0-7238 GCA_963933075.1 uncultured Verrucomicrobiaceae bacterium
CTTATCCCGTACGGTATCCTGTTGAAGATCTCCTACTGCAGCGTTGTCCTGTTTCACTGGATTAACCCCGAGAATCAAGGAGTGGCGTTGCAGAACTGGTGGAAGGGGTTCTGTGTTGCTGACGGCGTTTTCCTGATCCTGTTCTTCTGTGCATGGCGGACCCTTGGTAAATCCGCCGGGAAAGAGGCTTGAGTTGTCAGCCGACTATTCTTTTACCGGACCGATCAGTTCCACGAAATTCCCGTCAGGATCATGGAAAACAGTAATACGGTTGTTGCCGCCGAGGGATGCGGGCGTTTTGCCAAGTAGGGTTACCTTTGCTTTTTTAAGGCGAGCCAGCGCGTCGTCCATGTCCTTGACCATGATGGTCAGGTAACTGATGCCAATGGTGGAGTGGATAAATTTTTGGTCCGGAGCTGCTCCTTCACGCTTTGGGAAAGACATGATTTTAAGGCGCGTGGACGCCGGGTCACTTCCCAGCATAAAGACGCGCACATCAGCGGGCTGATTATCCGTGAGCCCGAAACTGGTGGCTTTTTCCGCGGAGGCCTTGAAGCCCTTGACTTCCGTGAGGCCAATAACCTCGGTGTAAAATTTTGCGGTCTTTTCGATATCCTTTGCAACCATGCCGATGTCGACTACCGCCTTGGAGAATTTGGCAGGGTCGGCCAAGAGTTGCAATGAGCCGAAGAGGCTGAGAATAGTGATGGAGCAAGCGTGTAATTTCATGGTGTGGAAAATCATAAACACAAACGCGGTCGCACAGGGACAAAATCCCACCCTGTCATGGATTTCGTTGTTTTCTCCCTGAGGATACTATTGTTTAACTGATTGGATATTAGTAATTAATGGGTTAATCGAGAATGAAATAAAGAATTGATCCTGTTCTGAAAAAAACTTTCTAAAAATCCGTTTTTCATGTGGATTATAGGTAGAGGGTAAAGCCCCGGTTGTTATTTGCCATGGATCCTGCAGCTGAATTTGTTCGTCTCTGGACCCGCCATCAGGCGGAGGTTGAGCGCTATGTCTACATGATGATCCCGCGTGCAGTGGATGCCGGAGAGGTAATCCAGGAGGTGTCCGTCAAGTTGTGGGAGAAGTGGGAGAGATACGACCAGTCGCGGCCTTTTGTGCCCTGGGCAAAGAAGTTTGCCTGGCTGGAGGTGTTGAAGTGGCGCCAGAAACAGGCTCGCGAGCGGTTGGTCTTTTCGAGCTCATTACTGGAGAAAATCAACGCGGCAGAGGAGGAGGAGGAGCCGGTCATGGAGATAAGGCGCCGGGCATTAAAAAAATGTCTCACTAAGCTCAACCCGCAGGATCGCAAGTGGGTAAAACTGCGCTATGGTCGCCATGGGGCAGTTAAGCAGGAGGCAGAGCGCACAGGAGTCCGCCTCCACAAGCTTTACTATGCCCTGGAAAAAATTCGCGGGCAGCTTCTTGAGTGCGTTGGCAGGACCATGAGAAAGGAGGGCTGGAGTGATGCTTGACCCTTACGACTGGAAACAAAGACTCAACGCCCTGCTTTCCCGGCTGGTTGAGGAAAGTATTTCCGCTGAGGAGCTCTCCGAGTTGGAGGAGATTCTGGAGGAATACCCTGATGCGCAGCAGCACTATCTGCACTACCTGGGGTTGCATGTTGACTTGCAGCAAAGCAAGTCTCTTGATGCCGCCCCGGCGGGTTCCTGGGCAACGGGCAGTAAGGTGCGCAGGATCACATTCCTTGCAGGGGCTGCCGCTGCCATTGTATTGGCAATTATACTCTTCATCCAGCCAAGTCCTGCAGGGCAACCTTCCATTGCGCGGGTCGTCAAGCTGAGCGGGGCCATTGTCTGGACCGGCGACGGCGGGCAGATGGTGGACAATCTCAATGTTGGCGACCTGATAAAGGAGGGAACCCTGGAAACGCTGGCTGCCAATTCATGGGCTGAAATTGAGTTTCTAGACGGATCAACCATTTGGGTGTCAGGCGCGGCGCTGCTGACCTTGTCTGATGGCGAGCAGGGCAAGTTTATCCATTTGCGCCGTGGAGACCTGTCGGCGGATGTGGCCGCTCAGCCCGCGGGCAAGCCACTGAGGTTGATGACTCCTTCTGCCGAGGCTGAAGTTCTGGGCACCCAGTTTAATGTCACCGCAGGCCCAGAGGCGACCCGGGTTTCCGTCAATGAGGGGCTGGTGAGTGTTGAGCGCCTGGTTGATGGCAGCGTGCAGAAAGTTCCTGCAAATCACCTGGTTGTCGCGGCCCTCGAGCGGGAGAGCGAGTTCAAGGCGATCCCCCACGGTGTGCCGGGATTCCCATGGAAATCAGTTGATGGATGGCAGAGCCAATTCCCCCGTGATGTCCGCCGTGGTGACCTGCAGCTTCCCATTGGCCAATACCCGATGCGCTTGCGGGCAAAGTCCTGCCTCTGGACCGAGGAGGGAAGGGACCCGGATTTACACTATTCGGTAAATATCGGTGTATCCGCGACAAGCCGCATTCCCGTGCGATTGACTGAGAATGCGCGTTTCCGGGTTCGTGGGCGGATGATTTCGAGTAACCGGGTGCTATTCGGCTTCAGGGGAAACTATCTGCGCGGCGGGTTTGCCGGGAAATACTTTACCTGGCGTGATGTTGATGTAAGCGGAAATCCGGACGGGAACTTCGAGCTTGATATTGAGGTTGATGCCATGATCCGCAGCAGGAAATATTTCCCGCAATCTCCTTGTGGGCTTGAGCTCTTCGATTGCTGGGCCCTGACGCATGAGAAAACCGCCGGGCTGGAAATTATCAGCGTTGAACTTATAGGGACAGAGTAACACTACTCCCCATCTGAACACATTTGAGATCTGCATAACATGAAGAAGAACTTAATACTGCATGGCGCCTGGATGATTGCGGCGGTCCTCTCATTCAACATCGGTGCCAAATTTTTCCCGGCCGGGGAGAATGGTGATCAGGATCGTTTGGCGGCCGGGGGCCGGAAGAAACTGGCGGATGAGCGCGGCAGCTTGGCTGTTGGAAAAGGTGGCTCAAGCAAGGCCTCCGCGAAACAATTAAGCGGTGACGGCGTTGATTCTGGCTCATTAGAGGCGGTGAAACGAAAGCTCACGGATGGAGACATCGAGTCGCTCGGTGAGCAGCTCCGCAAGGGGACAAACCCGATTGAGCGCAGGTTTGCCTTTACTGCCCTGCTGGCAGGGCTGACTGCCGAGAATGCCCTGCAGGTTCGCAAGCAGATTGAGCACATGGATCACCGCAGTGCCGAGTTTCGTGAATTCCACTATGCCTGGGGGGCTGTAGGAGGCGCTGATGCGGTCATGTTTGGCGCCGATACGGAGGAAGACGACATGTCTCCCGCCCTGACTGGCTGGGCGAGTGCCGATCCTGAGGCAGCCCTGGCGTGGTTTAATAATCTGGACATGGAGAATAATGCGGGGTTTGACGCCCTTCTCAAGGATCGCAAGATTCCCGCCGCTGGCCTTACCGGCCACCTGATGCGGGGATTGGTGCAGGGCCTGGCCGATGCCAATCCGGACACCGCCAGCCGATTCATTCAAGACATGGTGGCAAGCGGTCATGAGGGTGCCGAGGGGATGATTCATATCGTGGCAGGGGCGGTGATGCGTAGCGATTCTCCAGCGGAAGCGGCTCTCTGGTCGGAAGGCCTGCCTGAGGGCAAGATGAGGGACATGGCGATGCATCGAATGGCCGGCCATTTTGCGCGCTCGGATCCTGAGGCGGCGGCATCATGGGCCGAGAATTTCAGCAGTCAACCTGAGAGCGCCGGGGTTATTGGAGAGGTCGGGCAGAACTGGGCGGCGCGGGATGCCCAGGCTGCTGTTGACTGGTTGACGGGTCTCCCCGAGGGCAACGGACAAAATGCAGGTATGGGAAGGGCACTTGGGCAATGGGCGCAGCGTGATCCCACCGCAGCAAGTGAATATCTTTCAACAATGGCCGCATCCGATGCCAAGGATGCAGCGGTCAGCGGGTTCAGCCGGCGCCTTGCCCGGGAAAACCCGCAGGCTGCGATGAGTTGGGCGGAATCAATTGCTTCCAACGATCAGCGAACCGATTCCATTATCAGTGTCGGTCGGGCCTGGAGACAGAGGGATGCAAATGGCGCCGCTGAGTGGATGGTGTCCTCGGGCATTTCAGAGGATGTCCAACAGGCGATCCTGAATCCTCCAAAAGATAATGACGCCGCACGCCAGCGTCGCCGCTGATTTTTTGTTTAAGGAAATTGTTTATGAAAAATAAACGGGTCATTAACTGTTTTTATTTCCTTCTCACGACGGCAATGTTTGTCGTTGGATCGCAGTTTTCCGGATCACCTTCTTCCGCTTCAGTGCGCCCGGGAAAAGGGCATCACGATAAAGTTGGTCAGCCAAACGCCGGCCAGGGCCTCAGTGCCCTTGCCGGGGGAGGCAAACCGTTGGTTCAGTCGAAAAACAATGGATCGAAAGATGGTGATGATGGGCCTTTGGCATTGCAACCTCTGGCGATAGAGTGGAACGGGAAAGGATTGCGCTTTGAGGATTTTGCGCTGGAGAAAGGTCCCTTGAGTGAGGGGCAGATTGAAGAACTGGTCATTGCCGCAATCAAGTCATCCGACCCGGTGGAGCGTCGTCGCGCCTTTGACCGGATCCTTCAGGAGATGCAGCAGGATTCGTTCACTGTGGAGCAGGCCATGGCCATCCGTAAGGTGATGGCCAATAATAAAGCAAGCGGGGAACAGTGGCGGGATTTTGATTACGCCTGGGGTGCCAATGACCCGGAAGCAGCGGTGGCCTACATTGAGCAGATCCCGGAGCAATATCGCAATGGCTACACCGGTAACATGTTGCCGGGGCTGGCCAGTGTTGAGCCGCAAACCGCCATCGATCTGGTGGCGGGAATGGAAGGGGAAGTGCGCCGGCGCATGACGGGGCGCTTAATTGAAGGCCTTGCCGACAATGATATCGGGGTTGCGACCGAATATGTCTTTGGCCTGGCGGAGAATGAGGACCCGCACGCGACACAACACATGCGCAAGCTTGCCCGGGAGGTAGTTGACAATGAGGGACTGGAGGGTGGCCTGAGTTGGGCAGAGAACCTTGAGGAGGGCCCGCTCCAGGGGGCTGCCTTGTGGCAGGTCGCCAACGAGTTTACCAATGAGGACCCCGAGGCTGCCTCCCAATGGGCTGAGCAGTTTGTCGGGCAGGAGCAGAACTCCCGTCTCTTTGGGGAAGTGGTGAGGGAATGGGATGACCGGGAGGCTGCAGAGGCCTGGGTGGATTCCCTGGAACCGGGCCAGGGGCAGAGGGATGCGCTCAGTGCTGTCTTTGGTTTCAAGGGGGCCAATCAACCGCATGAGGCGGTGCAGGAAATTATTGATATGCCTGTATCCCAGGACCGGGATTTTGCCATTAACGGGTTCATCAGTGGACTGGCTGTCCAGGACGGCGAATCCGCCGTGATCTGGGCGGCGGAGATTACTGATCCCGGCATGCGGGAGTCGGCGATGATTCGCGCCGGTCGGCACTTCTTCAGGCAGGATCATCAAGCCGCGGTGGAGTGGTTTAATGCCAGTGGGTTGCCGGAAGATAGCTTGTCGCACGGAGCGGGGAAAAAACCCGATTAATGATCATCACCATAGCGGAAAAATGAGATACCGTAATTTGGCAGGCGGCCTGGCTTGTCTGTTCTTATACTTGGTTCACACAGCCAATGCGCAACCCTTTGAGGAAGCCAGCTCAGAGAACTGGCACCAGTGGCGTGGGCCGAATGCGAATGGGTTTAGCGAATCTGCAAAGGGGCCTGTGGAGTGGGATAATGAGAAAAATATCCAGTGGAAGGTTGCCATGGGTGGTAGTGGAAGTTCGACGCCGATCATCTGGGGTGATAAGGTGTTCCTGCTTACCGCGATCAATACCGGGCAAGTGGATCCGTCCCTGCCAAGACCTGAGGATCAGCCTGAACGGGTCTTTGGAATCAAGCACCCGAACACCAGCTATAAGTTTGCGGTGCTCTGCCTTTCCCGTGAGACGGGAAAGGAAATCTGGAGACAGGTTGCCACGGAGTTGGTGCCGCATGAAGGGCACCACAACGACAATAATTTTGCCTCGGCTTCACCCACTACTGACGGCAAGCGGCTCTATTGCTGGTTCGGATCTGCCGGGTTGTTCTGTTACAGCCTGGAAGGTGAGCTCTTGTGGAATCGCAAACTGGGTAAAATCAAGATGGGGGCCAGCCTTGGGGAGGGATGCTCGCCGGTGTTGCATGAAGGCAAGCTGATCATTGTCCGTGACCATCAGGGGGAATCCTCGATTGAGGTGCTTGCCGCGGGGACAGGAAAGACACTTTGGCGCAAGAAGCGCGAGGGTGGTAACGGCTGGTCGACCCCGGCCGTTATCAAGCATAGTGGCCGGGTCCAGATCATTACCACTGCCTCCGGCAAGGGGCGTGGCGGCAGACTGGTTGCTCCCGGCAAGGTGATCAGTTACGACTTGGGGAGCGGGGAGATCATCTGGCAATGTTCCGGATTAACGGATAATGCCATTCCCTGCCCGGTAGTGGAGGATGGCGTGGCCTATTGCATGACCGGTTACCAGGGATCCGCATTGCTGGCATTGCCGCTTTCTGCAAAGGGGGACATCACCGGCTCCGAGTCGATCCTGTGGACCAAGAAGCGTGGTACTCCTTATGTGCCATCGCCACTACTCTATGACGGGAGGCTGTATTTCACCCAGTCCAACCAGAACCTTCTTTCATGTCTTGATGCAAAGGATGGCAGTGAGATCATCAACCGTGAGCGGCTGCCGGGAATGTCGGGAATCTATTCTTCCCCGGTCGGTGCCAATGGACTGGTGTACGTGACCGACCGAAACGGCACGACCCTGGTGCTGAAGCGATCAAGCAAGCTTGAGGTGATTGCCACCAATAAGCTTGGCGACACGGTGCATTCTTCCCCGGCCATTGCAGGCAACCAGTTATTTATCCGTGGTCGCCGGTTCCTTTATTGCATTGCCAGGCCAGAGGTGGCGAATCCACCTGAGGTGGAGGTGAACCCACCTGGTTCGGCAGTGAATGGAAAGGGCAAACGACCCAATGTTATCACCCTGCTCGTCGACGACCTCGGCTACCGCGACCTCGGTTGCTATGGCGGTCCCGTCAAGACCCCCGTCCTCGACAAGTTAGCCGGCGGCGGCGTGCGCTTCACCGACTTCCACTCGGGAGCCCCGACATGCTCGCCGTCGCGGGCTACTTTTCTCACAGG
>CAWVVE010000087.1:0-7210 GCA_963933075.1 uncultured Verrucomicrobiaceae bacterium
CTTCGAAAACCTCATGTAACGCCTCCCTGTAAGCCTGGTCCTCTGTGTCCACCCCGGCATCAGCACCATGAAATGAGACAACGACCGGGCAGGGAACCTGCCGCAAAACAGGCAGCAACTGGGCAGCAACACTGCCAAAATAAACATGGAGGACATCAGTGCCATGCCGGTCAATGGCGGCGAGGATCTCACGTGTCTCCCGGTTGGAAAGGGGAATCTTTCCCTTCTTGACCTGCGCGAACCACCACCTGCGCAATGCACGGGAAAATGGCCGCCGGACCATCAGGATACATTCCTCGGGCAGAGGAAAAGAGGCCTCATTCTGCCTCTTGCGGGCAATTACAGCGTTTCTATAGCGCCTTACACCGACAACCTGCCTGTAGACATGACGCATGTCTGAGGGCAGAAAGGTGGGAAGGTAGGCTGTAACCACCGGTTGCTTGCGATCATTTTCCTGCATTTGTCGCGATACCGGGAACAGGCCACAGGCAGGGCACCACTGCAAGGATAGTTACTGCTGCTCACTTCTGCTGGCATCCGGGATATTCTCGTCTATCGGTTTGGTCGGCGAATAAACAATGAATCATCTATCCAAAGCCCGCCGTGTCATCCAGCTTGAAATCGATGAGCTAGAGAACCTGGTGGACCGCATCGGTGAAGAGTTCTCTGATGCGATAGAAATCCTTCGCTCTGCCGTCGCGGCCGACAAAAAAATTATCGTAGTCGGTATCGGAAAATCACATAACATCGGCTACAAGATCGCCGCCACCCTCAACAGCACGGGCGCCACGGCTGTTGTCCTCAACAGCCAGAATGCCCTCCACGGGGACCTGGGAGTGGTATGTGATGGCGATGTGGTGCTCGCCCTTAGCTACAGTGGCGAGACGGCGGAACTGCTGGAGTTACTGCCGGCGTTAAGACGATTCACGGTCCGGATCATCAGCATGACAGGTGAACCTGAATCATCACTTGCCAGGAACAGTGACCTGGTCCTCGACACCAGGGTCGGTCGTGAAGCCTGCCCGATGAACCTCGCACCGACCTCAAGCAGCACGTTGATGCTGGTCCTTGGTGACGCGCTTGCAATGGTCCTGCTCGAGTCCCGTGGTTTCCAGCAGGAGGATTTCGCCCGGCTTCATCCCGGGGGATCCCTCGGCAAGGCACTGCTGACCAAAGTCTCCGATATCATGCGCAGCGGGGATTGCTGCGCAATCGTAACTCCCGACACCAGTCTGCGCCTGACACTTGAGAAAATGACCGCCGCCCGCAGTGGCGCTGCAGTGGTGCGGTCGATTGAGGGAAAACTCGCCGGCATACTCACCCAGGGTGATTTCGTGCGCGCTATACAAAAAGACTCCGATATCCTTGACCACCCTGTCTCAGAGTTCATGACATCCGATCCTGTTGCGATTCCCGAGGACAAGCTGGCGGCTGAAGTCGTATCAGTGTTAAGCTCCCACCGGATTGATGACCTCGTGGTCATCAACCGGGACCATCAACCTGTAGGCCTGGTAGACTCTCAGGACCTCAGCCGGTTGAAACTCGTATAGCCCTGTCCATCAAGCCCCGCACCCGCCCATCCTCTCACCAATTACATATTTTCCCGTTGAAGCCGGGCCCTGATCCTCTAATTTAAGAGCCTTTAAAAATTTAACCCATTCCATACAAGCCCAATGGCAGTCGTCGCTACTCAAATCAAAAAAGGACAGTGTTTCCAGTATAACGGTGAAAAACTCATCGTCTTGGACATTGATCACCGTACCCCGGGCAAGGGCAATGCCATTATCCTGGCAAACTGCCGCTCCCTGCAGACCGGCAAGACAAAAACCATCAGGTTCGCCTCATCCGACAAGGTGGACGTCGTCAACGTCGACCGGCAAAAGCTTGAATACAGCTATACCGATGGCACCGGGTATTTCTTCATGAACCCGGAAACCTTTGACACCATCGAGCTGGACGGAAATATCCTGAAGGACGTGAAAGACCTGCTGACCGAGAACCTGGCAATTGAAGTGCTGTTCATCGAGGGCAGGGTGATGTCAGTCGACCCGCCGCCGCAGGTCGAGCTTGAAGTCAAGGAATCCTCGGAAGGCATCAAGGGCGACACGGCCAACAACCCGCAGAAGCCCGCCATTCTCGAGACCGGTCTTGAGGTGCAGGTCCCGCTTTTTGTAAAGCCCGGCGACCGGCTGAAGATCGACACGCGCACGAAGAAATACGTCAGCCGCGTCTAGGGCGACGGACTACAGCACGCGCATGCCAAAGAAGAAGGCCCGCAACCCTTCACGTCTGCGAACCACCACCTCGCTGCCGCGTTCACGGGCCTCTGCCCATGAGCCTCGCACCATTCCGCTGATCTGGCTGAAGTCCGGAATTGCCATCCTGCTATTGCCACTTTGCGTGGTCGCAACGCAAACCTTTCTCGGCGCATTCAGTGAAACCTCGGCCAGCACCATGGTCATAGGCTCGGCACCCCTGTGGTTCTTTTTCGTGGGTGCGATCCTCTGGATGATCTCATTCTTTGGTTTGCCCAGGCCGCTCTACCTCTATGTTCTGGGACATGAGCTTACCCACGCTCTTTTTGTGCTGCTGTGCGGCGGAAAAATCACTGAGTTCCGTGTGCGCACCGAGGGCGGGCACATCGTCACCAATAAAAACAATATCCTCATTTCCCTCTCGCCCTACTTCGTGCCGTTTTACTCGGTCCTCACGGTAGCCGCCTTCGGCCTCATCGGCCTGGCAGCAAACCTCTCCGAGTATTATCCGCAAAGCCTCTTCTGGGGACACGTGGGCTTCAGCTGGTCATGGATCTTTTACATGGCCGTTGGTGCCACCTGGTGTTTCCACCTCACCTTCACCGGCTGGATGATCCTCAAGAACCAACCGGACCTGAGGCAGAACGGGACCTTCTTCTCACTGGTCTTTATCTACCTTGTGAACCTGTTTGTTCTCAGCGGATTTTTGATCGTTGTCGCCAGTGAAGTCAGTTTCTACGGGTTCTTCCATTCCCTGCTGGAGAATTCCTCCGCACTGCTCATGGACATGTTGGCAGGCCCCGCCTGAGGGAGGGGAATGTGGCCCTGCAGTTTGTCACGTTGCCGACCAAGCTGGTGATCAGCCCGCGTCCCCCCCGCCAGTCCCTGCTCTCCATCTAGATAGGTTCTGCATGCGTGCACCTCTTTCGCGCGGGAAAACGGGTGATTACTGAGGATCACCCTGCCAAAGACATTGTCGTGATCCTTTGCCGGTGACATCATGAGGGTCATGACACTTGACGAGGATGGCCCAGGAAACCCGGCCACCATTGCCAACACCGTGGGTGATTTAGCAGCCATGGCTACCAACGCCTTCGAGATCCATGCAGTGATCCTTATCGGGGCATCTATTGCCACCATCACCCTTGGCGTAATCGTAGCCTTGCTGCTGCTGCGTGCCATTTTCTTTAGCGGGCCGTTGCGCACTCCCGTAACACCTCCACCAACCGGCATTATCGACATGCACTGCCACACGGCCGGAATCGGCGCCGGTGAGAGCGGCGCCTGGGTTTCCGATGCAATGCGCCACAGCTGGAAATTCGGGCTCTATATGCGTGTCTTTGGCAGCAGCAAGAAGGAGGTCTGCGCCAAGGGAGACCGGGTTTTGATGGATATTATCGCGCGTTCAATTCGCGACTCGATCCATGTCGACGGGGCCGTGATACTGGCGATGGATGCGCCCTATTCACTCGAGGGGAAAATGGACCGGGCCGCCGGCGAGATGTTTGTGCCGAACCGCTTCGTCGGGGAAACGGTAAAGTCCTGCCCGGAACTCTATTTCGGCGCCAGCGTGCATCCCTGCCGCACAGATGCCCTTGAGGAGCTGGCATGGTCCAAGGAAAATGATGCCGTGTTGATGAAATGGTTGCCGAATATCCAGCAAATCGATCCATCCGATGAACGTCATGTCCCCTACTACAAGAAACTCGTCGAGCTCGACCTGCCACTGCTCAGCCACGTGGGGGATGAGGATTCATTCTCCACGACCAACAATGCCCTCGGCGACCCGCACCTGCTGAAGCTCCCGCTGGAGCTTGGCGTAAGGGTGATTGCCGCACACGTTGCCAGTGCCGGTAAGTCACAGGGAGAGGACAATGTGGAGAGGTTGCTGAAAATGATGCCCGAATATCCCAATCTTGTTGCTGATTTATCAACCCTCACGCAGTTCAACCGCCGCAGGCATCTGCGCAAGGTCCTTAATGACGAGCGACTCGAGGGACGGCTCATGTATGGCACGGATTACCCGCTGACCAATACACCGCTGGTCACGCCGTGGCAGTATTTCATGAACCTGAAATTGCGGGGGCTCTGGCAACTGGCAGGAACAGGTAACTCGTGGGATCGCGACGTAAAACTGAAGGCCGCCCTGGGGGTTCCCCGGGAAGTGTTCACCTGCAGCCGGGATTACCTGCGTCTCCCTTGATCCTTGCAGGAGAATACCTTATAAGAATTTAGAACCGTAGAGCAGAAATGAAACTTCCTTGTCTTCTTGGCATCCTCTCCTTCGCATTGATCACTCAGGCTTCCGGAGCCGGGCTGAGTTTATCACCAAGTAGTGCATCTGTAGACCCGAACGGTGGCACCTACTCGTTCTTTGTAAACGAATCGCATTCATCATTTGGCGGGAATGATGACTGGTACTGGATCCGTGAGGCATCCTGGGTTTCTCCTCAGGAGAGCACCAATCAGGACGGTGATCAGACCTTTACTTATATCGTCGCTCCCAATCCTTCAATATCATCCCGCAGTACCCGGATCAGGATGGTAAAAGATGGAGGTGCATTCAATAGTGATGTGACACGTTACCGCACCATCACCCAGGCTGGATTAGTCCCGACCCTGTCCTTGAGCTCCTCTTCCCGCACTTTCTCCTCCCATGGCGGAGGGGGAAGCTTCTCGGTCAGTTCCAACACCGGCTGGAGGTGGAGTGGAAAGCCGTCCTGGGTGACTACCAACGAATCATCCGGCCAAAACGGCAACCAGCTCTTCAGTTACTCGGTGCAATCCAACACCTCGACCAGTTCGCGCAGTGCCACGCTCAGCTTCATCACCACTTCAGGGGGCAACGCAGTCGCCCGCACCCATCGCATCAACCAGGAAGGAACCCCGGATACCGTGCCGCCGGTGATCACCCGCATCGGCCCACCGACATCGACCATTGAGGCAAACCGGATTGCCAACTATATCGATGCAGGCGCAACCTGCCTCGATGAGGTCGATGGGGTTCTCAGGCATGCGGTTGAGGTTTCAGGACAGGTGGTCAACCTGCGCCACCCGGGCACCTACATCATCCGTTACAACTGCGAGGATTCCTCCGGCAATGAAGCTGACGAGGTCATCCGCACGGTTACCGTGAAGGACACCCTGCCACCGGTCATCACCCTGGCCGGAGACGATACGATGACGACTGAGGCAAGCTTTCTCTATCAGGAGCCGGTGCCGAAGACTCGCTCGATGGCGATGTCAATGTCAGCGTGGATGATTCAAGCGTGGATACCGGCGTCGTGGGAAGCCACACGGTCACCTACACCGCAACCGATGCGGCAAGCAATGTAGCCCAAGCCACGCGCACGGTGAACGTGGTCGTCACCCGGGCACCTGCCATCACCAACTGTACCGGCGTGGGTGCGCCCAATACACTGAGCGCATTGTCGATCACCTTTGCCTCATACCTCAATGGGAGTTACCTCATCGAGAGATCCAGGGACCTTGAGAACTGGGAAGGAATACGAGAGATCCAGGGTGAAGCACAATCCACCACGGTCACCATTGATGAGCCGATCCTCGATGGCGGCGGTGTATACTACAGGGTGGGTGTGAAGATCAACTAGGATAAGGAATTCTCCCGGCCGCCGATCAAGCGGAACGGCAGGGCCAGAATCGCGAAGAAGACCAGCGCCAGCACGGCCATCACCCCGATATAGGCCGGCCATGGGCCGAGAACGTCCATCAGTGAATCCTCCGCCTTCTCGCGCAGGAAGCCGTAGTTTGAGCCGATGAGCAGGTTGACCACCCCCGCCAGGACCATGTATCCCAGCCCCCAGAACCAGGCACGGAGCACCGCCCCCTCACGGGGTCTCCAGCCAATGCCGATGGGCAGGTAGAGGGCGGTGATCACCACCGCGGAATGCAACTGGAAAAAGGTATAGAAGGCAGGACTTGGATAAGCGAAGCAGGTGGAAGGTGTCAGCAGGGCCTGGAAGGTTCCCGCCAATCCCCAGAAATAAGTCAACTCGGCAGCCAGCCGGTGACTGAACACAAGCGCGAAAAATCCCGTGATCGCGGCAAGATCACACAGGTGCAGGGGCAGGATCATGTCGCGGGTGATCGCGATGTCTCCCCAGTAACGCGCCAGGATATTCGCCGGGTAAGCGGTAATCAGGAGCATTGCCAACAAGGTCTGCAACCACCCGACAAAGCGTGCCCTGGGATAGAAACGTGCCGCAGGGATCAGGAGTAACGCAACTGCAAGGGTAATGCCCAGTGCCGCAATGTGGGCACTGCCAAAATGTGGCAGGAGCGGCGGGTTACCGGTGGCAAGGATTATCACGTATTCAATCGCAAGACACTTGGCACCTACATCTCCAATAACCGCTTGGCCTCCTTGAGAAGAAAATCAGGCTTCTGGAAGGGTTCAGGACCCACATCCATCCAGCGCAGCCTGCCCTGCGTATCAATGAGGAAAGTCCCATGCAGGGGCAGACCTTCAAAGTCATCGTAACTGCGGTATGCCTTGAATGCCTTGGTTGAAAGATCTGAATACAACGGGAAAGGAAAATGCTTCTCATCCCCGGCACAAAGCTCATGCGCCTTGGCAAGTTCAACGAGAGGCTCTGGTCCGATCGCTGCCAGGCTGATTCCTGCTGACTTGAACTCACCGGCCATCGGGGCAAAGGCATTCAGCTGTTCAACGCAATGCTCACAATTATGCCCCAGATAAAAAATCAGGAGGACCGGTTTCCCGGAAAAGGAAGCCAGTGAAACTTTTGTCCCGTCCTCGGCAATCAGGTCAAAATCAGGGGCCATCGGCGACTCATAGGCAAGGGGACCAAGATGGGAAAGATCCTCCGGCTTGTCCTTGCCGAAATCCTCCCCGCGCCAGGGTTTATCAGTCCGCCAGTCCTCCGCCTTTCCCAGTCTCCTGGCCACCGGGGCGATGCGGCTGAAAGGAGCGG
>CAWVVE010000088.1:0-7208 GCA_963933075.1 uncultured Verrucomicrobiaceae bacterium
GATGGCTCCAGGCAACGCGCGGGCAAGAGTCCGCAAACACGCACCTCCTACGACAAGATGGGCTTCGACATGACCTCAAGACGGAGCAGGGCCGGCTTCGGTTTCCTTCATGACGGCAGTATCGACGGGCTTTCCCGCTTCCTCTCGGCAAGTGCCTTTGAGCCCGATGACAACCAGCAGGTTGCTGACATGGTCGCCTTGATGCTGGCATTCAGCGGATCAGAATTCCCGGGAAGCGGTGATGCCTTTGAGCCACCGGGCACAGGCAGCAAGGATGCCCACGCAGCGGTAGGCCAACAGCTAACCCTCACGGTGCAAAGCCCAACCGCGCGACTGGAAGCCTTCCTCTCCCTCGCTGAAGCCGGAAAGATTGAACTCGTTGCCCACTCCTCCATCTCAGGTATTCCCCGTGGATGGCTCTACCTTGGCAACAACCGCTTCAGCACCGACTCTGGTAATGTCAGGGAATCTACCGCCCAACTCCTCCTGCAGGCTACACCGGCAACACCTATCACCTTCACCTGTGTCCCTGAATCCTGCGGTGAACGTCTCGGTATTGACCGCGATCGCGACGGGATTGGCAACTTCGATGAAATTCGAGATTTCTCCCCGGACATCAGTGGCCTGCAGAATCCTTTCCGTGCAGACAGCAATGACAGCACAGGCAACAACGGCGCCACCGCACCTGACGGAATACCGGACGGACAGAATGACTTTGACGGCGACGGCATACTTAACTCCGAGGAACTGGCCGCAGGCAGCAATCCCGCAGACAACCTGGCAGTCGAAGTGCCCCTGCAGGCCTTATTCACCGCCCGGATACCATTGACACTCTCCTGGCAGGGTGCTCCCCTCGGTGAATATCAGGTTCAGTTCACCGACGACCTGTCCAACTGGCAAGACTCCCCAAGCGGCCATTTCGTTGCCGGTGTAGAAGGTGAACTGCTCCAATGGCAGGAAAGCGCACCGGAGAATACCCGTCGCTTCTACCGCATCATGCGCCTGCGATGAACTCGCCGGGATAAAAAAACTGCCCCGCAGAATCAGATTCCGCAGGGCAGTTGAGCTTTCCTTTACAGAAAGTAATTAAAAGAAAACCTTATGCTGCGTCCTTTTTCTTGGCAGGCTTCTTGGCAGGCTTCTTGGCAGGCTTCTTGGCGGCATCACCTTTCTTCTTCGGTGTCCGCTTCGCCACGAACTCCTCTTTGCTGATGCTGCCATCCTTATTCTTGTCCTTGCTCTTGAGGACCTTCTCAGCCATCTCGGGCTTCTTCTTGAAAGCGGCTTTCAATTCCTCTGCAGTGAGTTTGCCATCACTGTCCTTGTCCAGCTTCGCAAACCGGGCAGCAGGATCAGCCTTCTTCTTGGCCTTTTTCTCTTCTTCAGCAGCAGTTGCGAAATTTACGGCAAAGCCCACCATCACGCCACATGTTGCCAATATTGTCAGAATGTTCTTTTTCATGTTTTTATATTTCAAGTTGAATGTTAGAGGCGCATTAGCACCCTTTGCTACAAGTAATACACTCAATCACTTATTAATCTCACAAAAAATCTGTTTCCACACAGGCATTGACGCATAGCACTTAAACAAGAAAGGCAATCCACATCATGCGGACGCGGCAAAGGATGTGGTCAATCCGGTCTCTGTCGCCAGGATCAGACAAGATTGCTGATCGGCTGCGGCCCGGTAATCAGGGCCTTCACCTCCCTGGGAAGGCTTTCCATCAAACGCACCTGCCCGACATCAAGCAGGGTATGCATGATAGTGCCCAGCAGATTAGCGGGTGTAACCGCTTCACTGTTTGGCTCACCACCATCACGGGTCGATTCCCCGATGACCTGCCCCATTTTAAGTCCGCCACCGGACAACATGAGGGGGCCGATTTTTCCCCAATGGTCACGCCCTCCCTTGGCATTGATCTTCGGGCTGCGTCCCATTTCTCCACAGCACACAAGCAACACTTTATCGCTGAGTCCACGCGCATGTATATCCTCGATAAATGCTGAAACGGCATGGTCAAAGGGCAATCCGACATAATGCATTCCCTCACGCACCGTGGCATTATTTTTATCGGCATGGAAATCCCACACAAAGTTTGTCGTGACAGTAACAAACCCGCAACCCCGTTCAACCAGCCGACGGGCCATGAGCATCAACTTACCGAGGGAGTTCACGTGATCCCTGTAATTCTTGTGGTTATTCCAAACCCTGCGGATCGATGAATAGGGAATCAGTGGCGCAGTGTCATAGCGCTCCACGGTTCGGGGATCCTCACGCGAAAGGTCAAAGGCATCCGCAGCACCGCCAAGGATAGTGTCAAAAGCCTGCTGCTGAAAACCACTCAACCCCTCGATTGCCCCGCTGACATCTATCTCTCGCCTCAAGGCGTCCACATTGGAAAGCAGGCGTCGACGATCATCCAGCCGGCCCTGTGACATCGCCAATGTCATGTCACGCTGCAGTTGCCCGCCTCCGCCGGGGACAAAAGGCGCGCAGGACTGGCCAAGTGGCCCGGTAGCAATAAAATCGCCAAATTGCTTTACCCTTTCCTGTGCCCCGTCAACAACAGCGCGGGGAAACAGCGCGATATTGGTCGGCATACCGCTCTCAACACGATTGGTCCCGGCAACCCGCGAGTAAAGCGAGCCCAGATTGGCCCCCATGGAGTCCTTGCCAACGATCGGCTTGATATCATGATTGCCGTTACCGGTGACAAAAGAGCGAACCACCGCCATTCTGTCAGCCAGGCCGGCCAGCCTTTTTAAGGTTGAGCCAAAAGTAACTCCCGGGATATTTGTCTTCACTTCCCCGATGGCACTGCGCACGCCGTCAGGCGCATCCATCTTGGGATCAAACGTCTCCGTCTGTGGCGGCCCACCGTGCATAAAAAGGAAAACCACGGCCTTGTCCTTTACTGGAAGGCCCGCCTCCGCCGCCTTCGCTTTCCAGGCCAGCATATCAGCCAGGCTCAGGCAACCCAGGCCTCCAACCCGCAGAAAATCACGCCTGCCCTGAAATCCACTGTGTCCCACTGAAAGCATCGATTAATTCATCATCGGGGGAAATGTTCGCAACGGGAATTTCAATAGCAAATAAGGTTAAAATAATCCGTCCATATTCTGCATCGCCGGGAGTTTATTCACTGTATCCAGAGATACTGCCGTCCCTGCTTCTTTTATTGTGAGGTTTAAGGAAAGTCGGGGCGGCGAATTCTTTCCTTAGGTGGAACAAATGAATGATTATCCAACGCCAAGCCATGATTAGACTAAAGCCGGAACAGCACCAGGGGCAAGTTCAATTGCGTCATTGTGGCGTTCAAATACATGGCCTCCCTTGTGCTAACGCTAACTCATCGTGATCACGGGTATCGACAAAGACCCTGAAAACTGTATGATTAACGCTCCATTTTAAAGATCATGAACGACAAGAAATACAACGTTGCAATCATCGGGCTTGGCTTTGGTGCCGAGTTCATCCCCATCTACCAGCGCCATCCGCAGGCAAACATGTATGCCATTTGCCAGCGTACCGAGGCCTCGCTCAACGAAATCGGTGACAAATACGGCATCGAGACCCGTTATCAGGAATACAGTGATGTGCTTGCCGATCCCGAGGTTGATTTTGTTCATATCAACACACCGATTCCCAATCACGCCGAGCAGTCCATAGCGGCCCTCAAGGCCGGCAAACATGTTGCCTGCACAGTGCCGATGGCCACCTCCGTGGAAGATTGTGAGACAATCGTCAACCTCTGCAAGGAGACCGGGCTCAAGTACATGATGATGGAAACCGTGGTCTATGCCCGGGAATTCCTGTTTGCCAAGGAAATGTATGAGAAGGGCGAGCTGGGGAAAATCCAGTTCCTGAAGGCAAGTCACCAGCAGGACATGGATGGATGGCCCGGATACTGGCCCGGGCTTCCCCCGATGCATTACGCAACCCACTGCGTCGGCCCTGTCCTTGGCCTCACCAAGGGGCAGGCCGAATACGTATCCTGTTTTCCTTCAGGAACGATACGCGAAGAGATGCACGATTGTTACAACTCACCCTTCGCGGTTGAATCCACACACATCAGGTTCAAGGACTCGGACCTCAGCGCCTACATCTATCGCTCCCTCTTCGACGTTGCCAGGCAATACCGGGAAAGCTTCGAGGTCTATGGAGACAAGAAAGCCATGGAGTGGCCGCTGATCGAGGGTGAGCCCATGATCCTGCACACGGCAAAGAAACCCGAGCCTGACATTCCCGAGAAAGTCGATTGCCCCGACTACGCCCACCTGTTGCCTGAGGAGATTGCCCCCTTCACCACCGGCGGCGTCTATGGAGGGGAGGAGGGAGAAGAGCACCTGAGCTTTACCCAGGGTGCTGGACACGGTGGTTCACATCCCCACCTCGTCCATGAATTCCTCACTGCACTTGCCGAGGATCGTGACCCATTCCCCAATGCCACCCAGTCAGCAAACTGGACATGCACCGGGATCATCGCGCACGAAAGTGCCCTGGCTGGCGGCGAATTGAAAAAACTACCCGAGTTCACGCTCTCATAAGCCCAATGAAATCCCTGCTCTCCCTTATCACCTTTATCGCCTTGGCCGGTGCCTCGGAGGCAAAGCGCCTCGAGGTTCTCTTCCTGGGTGACAACGGTCATCACAGTCCCGCAGAAAGAATCCCGCAAATCATGCAGGGCCTCGGTCCAAGGGGCATCAATTTCACCTACACCTCGGACGCGGATTGCCTGCACGACGGCACACTGGAGAGATTCGATGCGCTGATGATTTACGCCAATATCGGCAAGATCACCGAGGCGCAGGAGAAGGGTATACTCGACTATGTCTATGAGGGGGGAGCTTTCCTGCCAATCCATTGCGCTTCGTATTGCTTCCTCAACTCGATCCAATACGTGAAGCTTGTCGGTGCCCAGTTCAAATCACACGGGACAGGCACCTTCACCGCTAAAGCGGAAAAACCCTCGCACCCAATCATGAAAGGTTTCGGGGGATTTGAGACCTGGGATGAGACCTACGTCCACCACAAGGGCACCAATGACCGTAACATCCTGCAGACAAGGGAAGGCGAACCGTGGACCTGGACAAGGAATCCCGGCAAGGGCCGGGTATTCTACACGGCTTACGGGCACGACCAGAGGACATGGGAAAATCCGGGATTCCATGAACTGGTTTATCGCGGCCTGCTATGGGCAATTGGTGACAAAAAAGCTGAAGGATTTCTTTCGGTAAAGAGGCCCGAACTCGTCCGTCGCGACGGGGACCTTGTTCCAAACTACGAGAGGCGACCGGAACCTATTAAGGTTCACCTGCCGCTCAGTCCTGATGCCTCCCTTAAGCTCACACAGGTTGCAAACGGAATTGACATCTCACTCTTTGCCTCAGAAAAACTGGGGCTTTACAGTGTCATCGAGATTGACTGGGATGAGCGCGGCAGGGCTTGGGTCATCGAGACCCGTGATTATCCGAACGAGCTAAAGCCCACAGAGCTAGGCAAGGATCGTATCAGGATACTTGAGGATACGGACGGGGACGGAAAGGCTGACAAGGCAACGCTTTTCGCCGACAAGCTCTCCATCCCCACCGGCATGTGCTTTGCAAGGGGTGGCATCATCGTGCAGATGGCTCCCGACTTCATCTTCCTCAAGGACACCGACGGCGACGACAAGGCGGACATAAGGGAAATCCTCATCTCGGGTTGGAGCACCGGCGACACCCATGCAGGCCCCTCAAACCTCAAATACGGATTCGACAACTGGATCTGGGGAGTAGTGGGATATGCCGGCTTTAACGGCAAGGTGGGTGATAAAGAGCACCGCTTCGGCCAGGGGGTCTACAGGTTCAGGCCCGACGGCTCAGAACTGGAATACCTGGGACGAACCTCAAACAATACCTGGGGACTTGGTTTCTCGGAGAACAATGACGTTTTCATCTCCACAGCCAACAACCAATCAAGCGTATACATGCCCATCGCAAGGACTCACTATGGGCGCTTTGAAGGGCTTGATCAGCCTGGTTCCCTGCCCGGAATTGATTCCAACAAGAAGTTTTTCCCTATCACCCCAAACTACCGGCAAGTGGACGTGTTTGGCGGTTTCACGGCAGCTGCCGGTCATCACCTGTATACCGCAAGAAGCTTCCCGCAAGACTGGTGGAATAGCTCCGCACTGGTGAACGCGCCGACCGGGAACCTTGTCTACAGGGCGCAACTCAAGCCGGAGGGTTCTCATTTTGTCGCGGAAAATGGCTGGAACCTGGTCGCATCTGCCGATGAGTGGTTCTCTCCAATCTACTCGGAAGTAGGCCCTGACGGTGCCATTTGGATGAGTGACTGGTACAGCTTCCTCATCCAGCACAACCCAACGCCCAACAAGGGACGCGGCGGATTTGATGCAAGGAGGGGGAAGGGTAACGCCTTCGAGTCCCCGCTTCGCGACTACACGCGTACCAGGATCTACCGCTTCACGGCCAAGGGAGGCAAGCCGAGCCGAACCTTTGACCTCTCAAAGAAAAATCCTGCTCATTTACTAAGCGCCCTGCAAAGTGACAACATGCTTTGGCGGCTGCATGCGCAAAGGCTCATTGTTGAGAGCGGCGATGAGGCCACCTTTGCTGCTCCCCTGAAAGTAATCATCAAGGAATCAAGGCCGGACGCCATCGGCATTGCCGGTGGTGCTATCCATGCGCTATGGGCACTGCATGGACTGGGTGCAGTTGATGGCCAGGCTGTCGCGACAGGGCTCGCGCACAAATCCCCGGGAGCAAGACGGGCTGCCGCCTCTGTGGCACCGCGTGACGGCTCCTTTGCCTCCTCTATCCTCGACACCGCGCGACTGGACACTGATCCCCAGGTACGCAAGGACGCCCTGCTCGCGCTTTCCGAGATGCCGGCTGATGACGCAGTCGGGCGAATACTCCACTCGATGCGCAAGGACGCGAAAATCACCGGCGACAGGTGGTTACCCACCGCTTTCCAGATGGCCTCAGCCCGGCATGGTGCGGGCTACCTGCTTGCGGCACTTGCCGGGTCCAAGGCTGCCACCGCCACCGGGTCACCAAAAGCCGCCGACATCCCCAAGGACAACCTCATCCTCAATCCCGGATTTGAGGCGGTCACCGGCGAGTTACCAAAGCAATGGCACGTGCGCAACTACGGCGGCAGCGCCAAGCACCGAGTGGTGCAGCCGGGACGCGGCGGGAAG
>CAWVVE010000089.1:0-7182 GCA_963933075.1 uncultured Verrucomicrobiaceae bacterium
TATTTGACCCCGTGCTGATCTGTTCTTTTTAGCGGCTCTCCACAGAGCCGTTGGCACAATAGCTGTTAAGACCCTGTTCTAGCTGCTGGGCTGATATGATTGACCAGGCGCATCTCAAATTTGGTACTTCTGTAATTTTCCGTTTCAAATTTTTGATAATTTAGCAGCAACAACAAAGCAATTTATACCATACGGCGTTCAACAAACCTACACTGTAGTGTGCTTTGGAGAGTTAGATTCATGCTATATTTTTAAATTGTTACTGCTGCTACTTACTACTGCTGCTCTTACCATCCTATCATGTTTTGATGGAACATACGGTCTATTGTACGGCCTAACCATACGATATCATGCTTCATACCATTGTTATATTGTTGTGCTTTGTCGTGGGGATGGTGTTGAGAACCAGGATCGGAAACTGGATCTACTCCCTTCTGGAGACAAAGGTTTTCAAGAAGGCCCCGGGCTACAGCATCATCAAGGAGACAGTGGCCCAGTTCATAGGAAATAAGAAGTCCCCCTTTTCCGCAACAGCCCTGGTGCAGATCTTCGGCAATGACACGAGGGTATCGGCTTTTATTACCGACGAGCACAGTGACGGGAGCTTCACCGTGTTCGTGCCCACCGGCCCGAACCCCACTTCCGGAAATATTTATCACCTGCCTGCCAGGCTGGTAAAGAAGATTGATGCCCCGGCGGATGAGATGATGCGTTCAATAATCAGCTGTGGCGCGGGCTCATCCGAATTGATCAAGCGTGCCTGATGGTAACCCACTGATGGAGTGCCCCGGGGTGATTCCATCATGCTACTGGTCCTGTTGAGGATCCTCAGAGGGAAACGCCACGTTTCCAGGGAAGAAAATCATCCTGTCCGAGGTGAACGGCATTTGGAACGAATCGTCCGCTGGCGGTTTCAATGACCCGTTCAAGGAGTCGGCTTCCGAGCTCATCAATGGATGTTTCACCACGAATAATGGCTCCTGCGTCAAAGTCGATCATGTCCGGAAGGCGCGTGTGAAGCTCTGTGCTGCTGGAAATTTTAAGCGTCGGGGCAACAGGGTTCCCGGTGGGTGTGCCGAGGCCGGTGGAGAACAACAGGATATTGGCCCCCGATCCGGCCATGGCAGTCGTTGACTCGACATCGCTGCCCGGGGTGCAGAGCAGGGAGAGTCCCGGCTTGGCAACAGGCTCGGGATAATCAAGGACATCGACTACCGGTGAGCGTCCACCCTTCTTTGCTGCTCCTGCTGATTTTATTGCATCCGTGACAAGGCCGTCACGGATATTGCCCGGCGAAGGGTTTTCACGGAACCCGGAGCCATGTGCCTCAGCACGCGCATTGTAGGATTTCATCAGGCCTGCAAACCGGGTTGCCAGCTCGGCAGTTTCGCATCGGTCACAGAGGTCCTGCTCGACACCGCAGAGTTCCGGGAACTCGGAGAGGATTACCGAGCCGCCCATGCTCACCAGAAGATCGGCGCAGTGCCCGATAACGGGATTGGCGGAAATACCGGAAAATCCGTCTGAGCCCCCACATTCCATCCCTGCACAGAGCTTGGATAACGGCGATGCCACGCGCTGCATCTCGTTGGCCCCTGCCATACCGACAAAGGTTTCCGTGATTGCCCGGTTAAGCATCTCGCGCTCGGAGGGATAGCCCTGTTGCTCAAAGATGAGCAGCGGCTTGCTGAAATTCGGGGCACGCTTCTGGATTTCCTCCTCGAGCAGTTTCACCTGCGCATTCTGGCATCCAAGGCTGAGCACGGTGGCGCCGGCGACGTTAGGATGATTGATATAGCCGGCAATCAGCCCGCAGAGAGTCCTGGCGTCATCGCGTGTGCCGCCACAACCAAGCCCGTGGTCGAGGAACTTTATCCCGTCAACGTTGCTAAAAATTCGCTCCGTGGCAGGCATGGGGTCATCTGCCTGAAGCCTAGCGAGATCCTCGATTCCCGTTCCTTGGCGGTAGCCGTCTGCAAGGGCGTTGGCAAGGGAACTGTAGGCATCCGCCTTGGAGTAACCCAAGGCCTTGCCCAGGGACGTGCGCAGCATGTCCAGGTTTCTTGACTCGCAGAATACCAGTGGCACGACAATCCAGTGGTTGGCCGTTCCCACCCGGCCATCATCACGCGGGTAACCCTCAAAGGTGCGGCCATGCCATGGGGATGTATCCGGTTTTCCCCACTGTGTTTCGGTTTTCTTGCCCGAGTATTCAGAGGATTTGTGGGTGATGTTCCCGGTATGGATGAGGCTGCCGGCGGTGATCGGTTGGGTGGCCATGCCAACAGTGACACCATACATCGTGATGTCATCTCCCGGGTTGAAGTCACGGCCTGCCAGTTTCTGCTTGGCCGGTATTTCCTCCGTCGTGATGAGGTCGGCGGCAATCTTCGTGCCCGGGGCAATGCCTGAGAGCGCGACGAGTATATCATCAGAGTTATCAACGCGAATGGCAAGGGGTGCTGGCATGCTTGTGCGAGCATCAGTGGAAATTGCGATGCCGTCAATCAAACCGGTCAACGATTGTCATGCCACAGGGATTTTCGAAGGTGCTCATTGCGGTCATCGTTGCCGGTATACCCCCGAGGGCAATGCGGGATGTCACTATCTTTGACGGATTAAGTTTACCTTCTGCGATCCTGTCGAGCAATTCCCGATACCCGCAAACGCCCATGCCGTGGCTGCCTATAATTCTCAGTTCCCTGGCAATCACCTCATCCATTGGCAGGGGAGGATTTCTTTCCTCTCCGAGTAGAAGCCCGACCTGCACGTGCCTTCCGCGGGGTGCGAGAGTTTTAATGGCGGCAGCACAGGCCTTGGCACTGCCGATCGCATCAACGCTTACCTGTACAGAAAGGTTTGTAATTTCATCAGGATGAAATGTTGCAGTGGCCCCTAATCCGGCGGCATAGGCAAGTGCCTCGGGACGGATATCGACGGCAATGACTTCAGCGCCCAGGGAATGAGCGATCATTACCGCGGAAAGGCCGACACCGCCGCAACCAAGGATTACCACCTTTTCGCCGGCCTTGAGGGCGGCCTGGTCAGGGTGCGCCAGTGCACGGTAGGCAGTGGCAAAACGGCAACCGAGGGAAGCCGCTGAGGCAAAACTTATCGTGTCCGGAATCCTGATGAGGTTGGTTGCAGCAAATGGAAGGGCGATATATTCTGCGAATGCACCATTTGCATTGAATCCGGGCTGGAATTGCTCAGGGCAGACCTGGGTATTGCCATCCGCGCATTGGCGGCATGTGCCGCAGCCACAGGCAAAGGGGACGGTGACCCGGTCACCAACCTGCCATTGCCTGATACCGGGATCGATAGCCTCGATGATTCCGGAGAATTCATGTCCGGGAACGTGGGGAAGGGATTTGATATCGGGATCATGTCCCTGCCAGGCGTGCCAGTCACTGCGGCATATGCCCGCGGCCTTTACCTTGATGACCACCCCGCCTGGAGGGAGCTCGGGATCGGGTATATCCACAATCTCAAGAGGGGCACAGAAATCGTTAAACTGAGCGGCTTTCATTTTTCATGTCGTCTGAAATCAAGGAGGGCAGTGCTCCGGCGTCTGCTTAGCCCCTGCTTCAGTGCAGGCGCAAGCTTGTCCTTGGGCGTTGAGTTCATTTACTTACCATGGTATAGTCGCGATTGATGTCGGCCGAGGCTAAAGAGCCCGATTTCAGCGAACCCTGCCAGAAAACCCGCAAGAGCTTGATTGGGCGATTGGGAAACTGGCAGGATCAGAGGAGTTGGGACGAATTCTATAATATTTATTCACGACTCATTTTCAACGTTGCGGTCCAGTCCGGATTGCGTAGTGAAGAGGCCTCAGATGTTGTTCAGGAAACGGTGCTTCGCTTCGCCCAGCAGCAAAAAGAAGGCAAATATGATCCCGATAAGGGATCCTTCAAGGCCTGGTTGATGAACCAGGCCCGATGGCGGATTACCGATCAGTTCCGCAAGCGCAAGAAAGATACCGCGATGATGGATTTCGGGTCACCTGATGATTCGCGGCGTACTGCCGTGCTTGACCGCTGTGAGGATCCTGCTGGCCCGGATATCGAGAAGGTGTGGAACGCGGAGTGGAGTAAAAGTCTGACAGAACGCGGACTGGCAAGCGTCAAGCAACTCGTTGCGCCGAAACAGTTCCAGATATTCGACTGTTATGTGATTAAAGGCTGGCCGGCTTCCAAGGTTAAGGAGGAACTTGGCGTCAGTTTTACCCAGGTCTATCTCGCCAAGAACCGCGTGGGTGGAATACTGAAAAAAGAGATCAAGAAACTGGAGGACAAACTTTTCTGATTTGACTGACGAGGCACCAGGTATTCCGAATTATGAGATGATCCGAAGGATTGGCAAGGGATCCTACGGTGAGGTGTGGCTGGGGCGCAGTGTCACCGGTGCATGGAGGGCGGTAAAGGTGGTGAGTCGCGCGGATTTTGAGCGTGAACGTACCTTTGAGCGTGAGTTTGAGGGCATTAAAAACTTTGAGGCATTGGATCATTCCGGCCTCGTGAAGATCAAGCATGTTGGTCGTAACGAGGAGAGAGGCTTTTATTATTACGTGATGGAACTGGCTGATGATCGTGCCCGCGGGTGTGATATTGATTCTGCTACTTACGTGCCGCGTACCCTTTCATCGGAGATTACTCAGCAGGGAAGGCTGTCAATGGACCGTTGCGCCGCCTGGGGAGAAAAGATGGCTGATGCCCTGCATCACATGCATAAGAAAGGTCTCACGCACCGTGACATCAAGCCTTCCAATGTTGTCTTCTGTGACGGTCTCCCCAAGCTTGCAGATATTGGCCTCGTGGCTGCCAGTGGTAAGCGGACTTTTGTCGGGACCGAGGGATTCTCGCCGCCGGAGGGGCCGGGTGAGCCGGTAGCCGATATTTTCAGCCTGGGCATGGTCCTCTATGAGATGAGCAGCGGCAATAACTGCGAGAACTTTCCTGAGTTTACGCCTTTACAGGGAGATCCCACTGAGCGCCGGAAGTGGCGCCTTTTGAATAATATTGTATGCAAGGCCTGCGCACGAGATGCAAAAAAACGCTACGGCAATGCGCACGAGATGAGCCAGGCACTCCACTTGATTGGCAGGGGACTGGCCCCTCCATTGTCATTGAAGGCCAGATTTTTCCGTGTTGCCCTGTTTAGCGGAATTTTAGCACTCCTGCTTGTGGCCGGGCGCAATCATGACCTAATAACGGCCTATTATGCGGCGGGTGAGGTTGTCCGGCAGGCAGTGCCGGGGGGCAATGGCGTGATTGTTGAACCGGTACGGGAACCGGTTGATACGCCGCCCCCGCCTCCCTTGGTAAAATACGGCAGTGTCAAGGTCAAGTCATCCCCCACGGGTGCCAAGGTATACCAGGTTATTGACGGGGGAGGGCGCGCCTTCCGGGGCTACACATCACCGGATTATGTCGAGGCTGAAGTGCTTCCCGGGGAAGTGGCGTTTGTCATTGAGCTTTCCGGCCACCGGTACAGTGAGGTCAGCGGTTTTGTTGTGGCAGGCGAGACCCTCAACCTTGATGCCGGGAAGCTGGAGTTCTACCGCCCCCCGGTTCCCGGCGAGCAGTGGCAGAACTCAAGGGCGATGCTCTTCAAACCGATTGCCCGGCGGCATGTGGCTGAGCGCCCGTTTTCCCCGCAGGAATTTGGGGAGTTTCTTAAGGAGCGGGAAGGGATAGCGGATTTCCACCGGATGGCCGTGATCCCGGAGGGTGGCAACGAGACCTACCAAGCCGTCATGCTCAACCGCAAGACAGCCCGTGAGTTTTTTGACTGGTTAACGGCACAGGAGAAGCTCAGTGGTTACCTTGCCGATGACCAGTATTACTCCCTGAATACCGACATTGTGTACGGGAAAAGTGAGGCGGTTACCGGCAAGGACAGCCAGGAAGAGCGTTTTGCCCTGTTTTCAAAAGTGCAGAAGGTTGAATTCTCCAAGCTGCTTGTCAGTTCGGAGCCTTCCGGTGCAGGTGTCTACATCAATGGGGAATACCTTGGAAACACGGAGATTGAAATTCCCGACAGGTATCCCGGTATTCTGGAGGTGGATATCCGGCTTGCCGGATTCAGGCATGAACTGCGAACGGTTGAATTACAGCCCGGGGAGACATATCAACTGGCGGTGCCGCTTCGTGAGGACAACAGTGTTGTTTTCAACAGGAAGTGGGTGAACGGCATTGGCATGAGGTTTCTTCCGCTGGGAGAAGGAGTGATGATGGCCGAACATGAGACACGTGTGCAGGATTTCCATGCTTACTGTAAGGGTAAAGACATCAAGCCATTGCCACAGCCAAATTTTCCCCAGAAACCGGGTCACCCGGTGGTTAAAGTCAGCCGCGAGGATGCCGTGGCATTCTGCACATGGCTGAGCGAAAAGGAGAGGGCTGGGGAATTGATTGCTTCTGATCATGAATACCGCCTGCCCACGGACCGTGAGTGGAGTATTGCCGCCGGCCTGGAACGGGAGCAGGGGGCGGCGCCATGGCAGCGCGACCTCTCGATCAAGGGGGTATTTCCATGGGGGGAGCAATGGCCCCCTCCGGCAGGTTTTGCCAACATTGCGGATCGCGCTGCCCGTCAATGGCTAAAGGAGGAGGGGCGGGTGCTCCCCGGGTTTGACGACAAGTATGCCCACACCGCCCCCGTCGGCAGTTTCAAGCCAAGTGCCAAGGGATATTTTGATCTGGCGGGCAATGTCTGGGAATGGGTAATTGACCCGTATGGTGGCCGTCAGGGGCACAAACTCAAGGATTGGTGGGTCGCGCGCGGAGGGGGGTATGATGCCGCGGGCAAAGATTTATTTTTATCATCTTACCGTAACCTGCAACCACCTAACACGCGTGCAACGACCATCGGCTTCAGGATTGTGCTTGCCGTTAAAGGGGTAACCTTGGAAGGATAAGCATTATGGTTGAGTTCGAGATTTTCTATGAGGGTGGACTGCATTGCACCGCGAAGCATGGCCCCTCGGGTGCCGTCATTGAAACTGATGCCCCGGTCGACAACCATGGTCGCGGCGCGGCTTTTTCCCCAACAGACCTGTGTGCAGCCTCCCTCGGTCTTTGCATGCTGACGATTCTTGGTATTGCCGCTGAGAAATGCGGGGTTGATATCACTGGGGCCAAAGGTCGCGTAGGCAAGGAGATGAGCGGTGAATTGCCCCGC
>CAWVVE010000090.1:0-7176 GCA_963933075.1 uncultured Verrucomicrobiaceae bacterium
CGAGGTTCTCAGTCAATTAGCCGCTGCGACACACCGGACGAACACGCAGAGCGCGCTTGCTATGGCGGAAGGTATTGCAAGACGGGATGCATTTCATAACGATCCACATTTGCCTTTATTGATTTGGTGGATCCTTGAGCGGGCAGCGACGGAAGATCCGGAGGCAGCGGTGAAGCTTTTTTCTGATCCGGGTTTCTGGAAGCATTCCATGGTCGAGAACTACCTGGTTGAGCGGATCATGCGCCGTTTCGCTTCAGAGGGGACCCAGCAAGGATATGCCTATTGTGCGCGGCTCTTGGCAATGGCGCCTGGCAGCAAGTCCAAAAAAAAATTAATGGCAGGATTTTCCGAAGCTGTAAAAGGGGCGCAATTGGGAGTTCTCCCGGAGGGGTTGAAGGTCGAGATGAGGAAAATTCCCGACTTGCTTTCTGTTGCATTGACCGTTCGTCTTGGAATCCAGGGGGCTGTTGATTCCGCGATCAATGCATTGAGGCAAGATAAACTGAAGGAGTTGGAAATGATCGAAGTGATTTCCACTCTTGGTGAGATACTTCCCGCGCCGGCAATGCCGGTGTTGATAGGGGTTCTGGACAGCGGATCGACTGAGAGAGTCAAGGTCGCGGCAGTTGGTGCTTTGCGTGGCTATGAGGTTAATGATGAAGCAGTAGAAGCCTTGATGAAATGCATCAAAGATGGATCGCCGTCATTGCGCGAGGCAGCTGCTGATTACATGTCCGGCAAAAGAAAGGCAGCCCTGAAGTTTTTGCGGAGTGTTACATCCGGTGATGTCCCCTCGAGTGTCGTTAATTCTTTAATGGTAGAGAAGTTGAAGCTGCACAATGATACTGAAATTGACGGATTAATTAAGAATATAAGAGGTGAAGATGCCAAGAGGGGGAAAGTTGCCGGGAATGAGATTGAAATTTTACGCGTTAAGAATGCGATTTCAGGCAGTCCGGGAAATCCCAAGCGGGGAGAGACTATATTTTTTCAGCGATGCGGGACATGTCACCTGATGTTTGGCAAGGGCGGGGCGATTGGCCCGGATTTGACAAGTTATCAGCGGAGCGATGAGGGATCTTTGCTGTTGAGCATTATTGCCCCGAGCGTTGAAATCCGTGAAGGATTTGAAAATGTAGTGTTGATGATGATGTCCGGCGAGGTTCATTCAGGGTTTCGCACCGAGGAGAATGAAAGAGTTATTTTTCTCCGTGAATTATCCGGAGCTATTCGCACTATCCCCAAGCCGAATATCAAGTCGATCACTTATTCTCCGGTATCCCTCATGCCGCAGGGTTTATTAAATGGCCTTGAAGACGGAGGATTGCAGGATATTTTTGCGTACTTGCGGAGCACGACTCCGCCATTTTAAGATATTAGCCCGTGACTAAATCCTGTTCACAGCAGGGTGAATGAGAGGCAGGTCATCCTGCTTGAGTGTCTGTTCACTTTCTTCATTTGCGCAATGATGGCGGTGCACCCAGACGCTTTGGGACATGCCCATCATGAAGAGTGTCATCAGCATGAAGGTTCCTCCGTAGCTGATGAATGGCAATGGCAGTCCGGTAATGGGAACCAACAGCACGCACATACCTATATTCATGAATACATGGAAGAAGAGTTGCGCGATGCATCCGGCTATTATCAGTCTTCCCAGAGAATCACGGGCACGGTAGCCCATGTAAAGGAGCAGAAGCAGGACTGCTGCGAATAGAGCAATTAGTAGTGTCGCCCCGCGAAAGCCGTAACGCTCGGCGATCGTCACAAAGATAAAGTCATTAATGGCAACGTTTTTTGGGATGAAGCCCATTTGGGTGACGAGTTTGGTGCTGTTTCCAGGCAGCGAAGTGGTGGGAATGGGCGAGTTATCCAAGGCATTGTAGAGTTTTCCCGTATAGCCGGCGGATCCAATGGCGATCAGATTGTGTTTTGGTACCCAGGCGGCCCCGAGTTCATCAACGGGGCGCTCATTGAGCATGTTCAACCATGTTTCGATCCGTTCCTTCTGGTAATCTTTCAGGCCAAAGAAATAGAGTATCGGCAGGGCGATCAATCCGAGTTCAACGATAACGATGATATAGCGAAGGAGAATTCGTCCAATGATCAGCATGAGCATGAGCACTGCTATCCACACCATTGCTGATCCAAGGTCCGGCTCAGCAAGAATGATCATGCATGGGATCCCTGCAGTTAGTCCGGCAATGCATATCCTGATGAATGAACTTTCAAATATCTTGTGCAATTTTGGTAATTCCCCAAGGATGATTGCAAGAAGGAGTATCCCGGAAACGAGCGCTAGTTGTGAGGGTTGGAAGGAGATCGGGCCGATGCGCAACCAGCTTTCAGCGCCAACTGTATCTTCTCCGTGATTGGTTGATAATAGAAGGATGATGGAGACGAAATACATGGGCAGTGCCCCGAGTCGTATCCATCGGTAATCAATAAGTGTCGCGGCAAAAAATACTATTAGTCCTATACCAATTGAAATGATTTGCTTGTTCCACTTGCGGGTAAGGTTGTCACCAGTGAGATGATCGGTGGCAGAGTGGATGGAATACACTCCAAAGACCAGGAGAACGGCCAGAATTAATGCCAGGAACCAGTTGATACTGAGTAACTTGCGGAAAAGCGGTGTCATGGCAGGCGCATCTTATAGGTACTTGCCGGATATCATTTGTTGGCTTTGCTTAAATGTTAAGCTTTCCAGAGCAAAGCTGCAAGAGTTACCATTATGGGCTGTCCTGATAGAGGAAAGCAGTCAATGGACTGGTTGCAGACGCCGTATCGCTGGGCGCGGGAAGCCCTGCAATTCGGGCTTCATGACCGGCCATGACAGCCAGGCGGAATGCATTTGCCATTTCCTGCGGATTTTCAGCAATAGCTATGGCAGTGTTTACCAAGACTGCGTCTGCTCCCATTTCCATGGCTTCGGCGGCGTGGCTCGGGCTGCCGATACCTGCGTCGACGATGACTGGAACGGTGGCCTGCTCAATGATAATCTCGATTTGCCGTTTGGTAAGAAGCCCCTGGTTGCTTCCAATTGGTGAACCCAGTGGCATTACCGTGGCCACTCCCGTGTCTTGCAGGCGCTTGGCTAATACAGGGTCGGCATTGATGTATGGCAGGACAATAAAGCCTTCTTTAACAAGAGTTTCCGCTGCCTTTAGCGTTTCGATGGGATCGGGAAGAAGATGTCTGGGGTCAGGGTGAATTTCCAGCTTTACCCAGTTGGGCAGGCCGGTTGAGCGGGCAAGCCTTGCGAGGCGGACAGCTTCATCGGCAGTATTTGCGCCACTGGTGTTGGGCAGGAGCAAATACTTCTCGGGGTTAATGTAATCAAGAATGTTGGCAAATGGGTCAGCTTGGCCCGAGAGGTCTGCCCGGCGAAGAGCGACAGTCACAATTTCAGCTCCGGAAGATGCCAGGGCACCGGACATTATTTCATTTGATGAGAACTTGCCGGTCCCGAGTAAAAGGCGGGAATTAAATTCGCGACCGGCTATAGTCATTGGATCGGACACTTGAGCAATCAACCCCTTAAGGATAATTTGTAAAGCGCTAGGTCCATGGGGAAAACCTTTTTCGGGGAATAGCTCAAAGAGAGGGTTTCAAGACAACAGAGACATGTGTATTATCTACAGAGATGGGAATCCTTGATTTAGACACCTTTCTGGCAATGATCGCATTCGTGGTTGGAGCGATTGTTGGGTCTTTTCTCAATGTGGTCATTTACCGGGTTCCCCGTGGAGTGTCGGTGAATGATCCCAAGCGTTCATTTTGCCCAGCGTGTGATTATCAAATTCCGTTCTATCATAATATTCCTCTGGTCAGTTGGCTGTTTTTGCTTGGGAAATGCAATAAATGCTCATCGGCCATCTCCTTTCGTTACTGGTGTGTCGAGTTGTTGACAGCGGCATTGTTCCTGTTTGCATGGATGCGCTTTGGTGATAATCCTCAAGTAGTTCCTGTGGTCTGGATTCTTCTGGGGTTGTTAATTTGCGCGACATTCATTGATTTTGATTTTCAGATAATCCCCGATGGAATCACTAAGGGCGGGCTCGTTATCGGTGTGCTTGCAGCATTGGTTGTGCCTTCCGTTGCGGTGTTGCTGATGGATTGTGGTGTTTCTGTTGAAGGAGGCTATGAAACGAGGTTGCGCGCATCGGGCCTGGCGATCATTGGAGGCGTGACCGGGTACGGATTGATTTTTTCTGTCGTGGTTCTTGGTAAAATAGCCTTCGGACGGAAGGCGTTGAAAATCCCTGATACCGGAGATTGGAGTATTGTTGAGGGCGAAGAGAATCCGGTCCTCGTCGCGGGATCGGAGCGAACCCCTTTTGAGGATTTGTTTTTTGTCGGGTCAGAGCGTGTGGAGATTGAATGTGATCACGCGGAAGTTAACGGACGGTCGTTTGAGGCTTCCTGCATCACTGTCCATCCTGACCGACTGCAGGTTGAAGGAGAGGAGGTTATGATTTCTGAATGGAAGACGCTTAGTGGTAAAGCTCGATCTATACGTTATTACCGCGAGGCAATGGGATTTGGTGATGTCAAGTTCATGGCTTTAATTGGAGCCTTCCTTGGATGGAAGGCGGTTTTTTTTACCATCTTTATTGCTTCGGTAAGCGGGACTGCGATTTCATTACCGGCTAAGATTCTCAGGAAGGACAGTCCATTGACCCGTATCCCTTTTGGGCCTTACCTTGCCCTTGGGGCAATTGCTTGGGTATTCTATGGGCCTGATTTGCTGAAATGGTATTTTGGCTTGATGCGCGGTGCCAGTAATTGAACCTTTGGATTTCGCTTCTGATGATACAAATACCGCAGCAAATTGGTTTAATAAAAATGTGCCGAAGTATTCCAAGCAAATGGAGATCGCTTGCCATCATTGGTCTTTCTTTGTGTTGTTCCCCTCTATCCCGGGCTGATAATGGGCTGAAGGATTTCGGGTTTTCAAATGACCGGGGTGGGATTGTTGAATTCCTGGAATTGCTTGTTAACCATGACAATGCGGTAGATTTCTACAGCGGGATTGTCGCCGATCTCGATGCAGATGATTTTGCGACGAGAGAGAAAGCGACGCAGACATTGTCACGGATGCCGGTTCTTGACCGCGCCTTACTGGAGGAACTTGCCGGCAAGGCTTCTCCGGAAGCGGCAATCCGCATTCAACGCGTCCTGAAGGTCAACAGCCTTGAGCGATTTGACAGCATGGTCACAGCAGTGCTGGATGCCATTATCAAGGTCAAGGCCAAAGGGCTCACGGAACTTCTTTTCACGGCTCTTGAGGGTAGAGAGGATTACGGCAAGGGGCAGATTTGGAAAAAGGCAGGAGAGGCGGCACAAGTGACTTCTGCGCGTGCTGACATCAATTACCTGACGGGAGCGCTCAAGAGTAAAGCAGATGTCGTGAGGGGTGCAGCGGTGCAGGCAATCGTGAAGGTGGCCGGTGAGGGGGCGGGTGATATAATTCTACCTGCTGCGGAGGATCCATCTCCTTATGTCATGTGGGAGGCAGCCAGAAGCCTGGCTTTATTGCGTCGTCGTGAATGCTTGAAGCCCTTTGCGCAATTATTGATGTGTGATGAAGATTTCGGGATGCGCTGGCGGAGCCTTGACGCATTACGCAAACTCACCGGTCAAAGGTTTGATTATTATGCCGCTGGCAATATGGAGGAGCGAAAGGAACCTGCAGCAAAGTGGATTGCCTGGATTGAGGCCAATGAGGCTAGCGCAGAGTTGAATTTCGGATCTTCGGGCAAGACTCAGCTCGTTAAGGTATTTAACGGTAGGGATTTTCAGGGATGGAGGGAGTTTCAGGGATTCGATGCACCTGCCAGCAGGGAATTGCCGGAGGTTCAGGCATGGCAGGTGAAGGGTGGTGTGCTTCAAGGAAATACGGGAGAGAAAGGCGATCAAGGTGAGTTACGCACGGATGAGAGATTTCTGAATTATGCCTTAAGTCTTGAATACCGTTTCCCTGAAGGCAAGGGGGACAGCGGGGTTGGAATTTTTGCTGGTAATCTCGGTGATGGGTATCTCGAGGTTCAGCTGTATCCCGGAAATTCGGGTGACCTTTATCGTATCGGCAAGATTGAAATTGATGGGGATGACGGCGAGAACTTGAGGTTCAAGGCACCGAAATTCAAAGACAGCAATGAGCGTAGAGCCGAATGGAATACGATGCGGATACGTGTCATTGACGGCGCTGTGGAGGTGCTTGTGAATGACCTGCTGCAAAACCGGGCCAGTGGTGGGCCAAAAGTCCCAGGCGGGATCGTCTTGCGCAGAGAAAGCGCATTGCCCCCAGGTGGCATTGAGTTTCGCAACATCATGTTGGAGAAGCTCTGAGACTTTACAGGCCACTTCCGTTAACCAGATGTATCCGTATTTGCAGATTGATCACAGCCGCTTGAGTAAGGGCGCGTGACGAGCGGCATCCAGCCGGAATGTCAGGATTGCGTGCTTTAGCGCTTGGAGAATTGGAAGCGTTTGCGAGCCCCAGGCTGTCCGGCCTTTTTGCGTTCCTTTTTCCTGGCATCGCGGGTCAGCAGTCCCTCTTCACGGAAAGTGGACCGTAGTTCAGGGTCGTTCTTTAGCAGGGCACGGGCTATGGCAAGTCGAACGGCACCAACTTGGCCGGTCACGCCGCCGCCGTGGGTGGTCACGCTGATATCCCAGCTCTTAGGTTGATTTGCTATCTGAAGCGGCTGAATAAGATTGTTTTGAAGTGCCACTGTGGGAAACACTTCTTCCATCGGTTCCTGATTGATCGTGATTTGACCTGTGCCGGGCTTCATATTTACCCTGGCAACGGCTGTTTTACGACGTCCGGTGGATTTAATGCTTTCGGTCTTACTCATGATGATATGCGGTGCGGTAACTTTATCTCCGGCTTGATTGGCGGGTTGTGTCAGGAGATTTGATAGCTTTCCGGTTCCTGTGCATTGTGTGGGTGCTCGCTCCCGGCATAGACCTTAAGTTTTTTGAAAATTTTTCTTCCGAGTCGATTGCGCGGGATCATGCCCTTAACGGCGAACTCGATCAGACGCTCGGGTGCGCGTTCACGCAGTGTTGCCGGGGTGTCTTCATGGTGTCCGCCAACGTAACCGGAATAGCGATGGTATATCTTTTGTTCCTCCTTGCGACCGCTAAGCCTTACTTTGTCAGCATTGA
>CAWVVE010000091.1:0-7142 GCA_963933075.1 uncultured Verrucomicrobiaceae bacterium
GTGGAAATCTTCCTTGGATGAATACTCCCTAGCTGCGGACAAAACCTAAGATTTATCAATTTTTCCAAACCCGGAAGGTCCAGGCAGAGGAATCTAACCAACCCGGGCAGCAACCAATCATTTATCGCTGCCCAATCGAAAATAAAAGAAATGAGTAAAGAAAGCATATCCGTCAATCTGGACGGAAAGGAAATTAGCATAGAAACAGGAAAAATGGGACGCCTTGCGGACGGGGCCTGCACGATCAGTTGCGGTGAAACCGTGGTCATGGTAACCGCAGTCTCACAAACAAAAATGCGCGAAGGGCAGAGTTGGTTCCCAATGTCTGTCGAGTACAAGGAAAAAGCAGCGGCCGCGGGTCGCTTCCCCGGCGGTTACTTCAAGCGTGAAGGCCGTCCGACAGAAAAAGAAATTCTCACCTGTCGGATGACTGACCGCCCGTTACGTCCACTGTTCCCGAAAGGCTATCTTTATGATACGCAGATTGTTGCCCTCCTCCTCAGTGCAGACGGGGAGAATGACTCGGATGTTCTCAGCATGAATGGCGCATCCTGTGCTCTCTGCCTGTCCGACATCCCGTTCGCAGGCCCAATCGGCGCGGTTCGTGTAGGCCACGTTGACGGCAAGTTCATTGTCAATCCAACCCATAGTGAAATGGAGGATTCCGATCTTGATCTCGTCTACGCGGGTAACGAAACCGAGGTCGTCATGATTGAGGGCGCCGCCGATGAATTAGCAGAAAATGTCTTCTGTGAAGCACTCGCCTTTGCCCAGGTGCACGTGACGACTCTTGTGCAGGCGCAAAAGGAATTGGTCTCTCGTTGTGGTAAGCCGAAACGTGAAGCCGAACTCCTTGAGGTTAAACAGGAGATGCTTGACATCGCCTACACCATTGCCGGTGACCGTATTGAGGAAGCAATCTATAAGCCGTCAAAAGTGGAACGAGGCAAGGCAGTCGATGCCCTGCGCAAAGAGGTCTCAGCGGCCATTGTTGAGCAATATGAAGATGCCTCTGATTTTGCTATAGACCAGGCATTCGACTTCCTGCAGAAAAAAGCGTTCCGCAAAACCATCTTCGATAAAGGAATCCGTGCAGACGGCCGGAAAATCGATGAGCTCCGTGAACTGAGTGCCGAGGTCAACTTAATGCCGCGTGCCCACGGTTCGGCACTGTTCGCGCGTGGTGAAACACAAGCCCTGGGGCTTGCCACGCTGGCACCCTCGGATGAAGCACAGTTCCTCGATGCCTACACTGGCGGAGAAGAGGAAAAGAGCTTCCTGCTGCATTACAACTTTCCGCCTTTCTCTGTTGGTGAAACCGGGCGGATGGGCGGACTCAACCGGCGTGAAATAGGCCATGGAGCACTTGCTGAGCGCTCGATCAAGCCATCCCTTCCCGACGCAGATGAATTTCCCTACGCAATGCGCGTGACAGCAGAGGTCATGGAATCCAATGGTTCCACCTCCATGGCATCGGTATGTGCAGGAACAATGGCCCTGCTGGATGCCGGTGTTCCGATCAAACGCCCGGTTGCGGGAATTTCCGTTGGCCTGGTAACAGAAAGTGATGAGGACGGAAATATAAAGAATTACAAGAGGCTGCTGGACATCATCGGTTCAGAGGACTTCTTCGGTGACATGGATTTCAAACTCTGTGGAACCTCTGAGGGCGTCACCGGTTTTCAGCTCGACCTGAAACTCACCGGCCTGCCGCTCTCCATCCTCAACGAGGCGATCCATCAAGCTACCGAAGCGCTGGGCAAGGTGCAGGAGGTCATGGCGCAGGCCATCTCCAGCCCTGCTGAACTCAGCCCGCATGCTCCCCGTATCGAGTCTATCAAGATCAATCCGGACAAGATCGGCAACGTCATCGGGCCCGGCGGCAAGATTATCAAGGGGATTCAGGCCGAGACCGGAGCAGAAATCAACATTGAGGATGACGGCACAGTGCGCATCTATGCTATCAAGAAAGACAGCCTTGATCGCGCCATGGAAATGGTAGAAAACATCACCGCCGAAATTCAAATCGACAAAATCTACCAGGGCAAAGTGGTTTCGACCACCAACTTTGGTGCATTCATGGAAGTGCTTCCTGGTCAGGACGGCATGATCCATATCTCAGAACTCAGCGATTTCCGGGTCGACAGGGTTGAAGATGTTGTCAATGTCGGGGATGTCATCTACGCCAAGTGTATCGGCATCGACGACAAGGGACGCGTCAAGATGAGCCGCCAAGTTGCCATGGAAGAGCGTGGTGAGCAGCATCTCGATGATGCGTTGCGTGAGAAAGCGGAGAAAAATCGTGGTCAACGCAACAGTGGTGGAGATGGCGGCGACTGGAGCCCGGGAGATGGCGGACGACGTGATGGTGGCGGTGGTCGCGGACGACGTGATGGTGGCGGTGGTCGCGGACGACGTGACTAACCGCGCAACTCCTCCGGTTTAACTTCATAACAGAAAGGCGTCCCTTGAGGGGCGCCTTTCTTTTATACATCATGCAGGATGAATGCGTGTGCCTGGCCGCGGGTGATATCTGCTACTGCCTTTGACCGAATGCTGCCTGTGGAGGCTCCTCAGTTACCTCCATCACCTTGGCATGCAGCACCGGGATAGTAAACTCATCCCACTTCTCATAGGCCATCGTGCCGCGAATTTTATACCATCCCATTTCCTTATACTGTGGGATGGATTCGTCAAACTGGACGGGAATTGAAATCGGCCGTGCATCCGCAATACAGCAGTTCATCATCAACCGGAAAACCCGCACCCGTTTATTCTCAGGATTGCGCATCTTCTCGGGCATCACCTGCCCCATCGTCTCGATCGGCAGGCCCTTGACCACATTCTGAATCTCCTCATCGCCACCGGTGTAGAAAAGGCTGATGACATCCATCATGAACTCGCCTTTCTCATTGCGATCGACCTGTTGCTTTAAGTCCTCAATCGTGTAGGGGCCCCAGCCGGCGGCATCCGCAACTCCATCATCCTTGGACTGGCCTGCCGTGGTGCCGGCTTCCCCAGGGTTGCCCTCTCTGGCACTGTCCTCTCCGCTCTTCTTCCCCAGCTTAAACGCCTCCGGAGCTGGACCAACAACTCCTTTCACTGAAAGATTCTTCTCCACCCAGTTCATGCTATAGGCATCCGGAGTGAAAATCGCAGCGGAGAGCAGCGGCACAAGAACGACCGCAGCAGTGAGCATCATTGTTCCAAGACCGGGATCATCGTGGCTATGACCGTGGTCATGGTCATGGTCATGGTCATGGTCATGGTCATGGTCATGGTCATGGTCGTGGTCGTGGTCGTGGTCGTGACCACAACCCCCCTTCTGGCCTGCAGTAATCGCCAAAAAAACGGCTATAATGCATAGCACAACGCCGGCCAGCAGCGCCTGTATCTGGAAACTCCCGGCCTTGGTCAGGTAAGCATTGATACGGCCATAAGTGTAAAACCAAACGAAAACCGACCCTACAAGGAAGAGGATGAACGCTTGCAGAATAGGTGTGGCTCTTTGTGACATACTTCTCTCCAATCAACCGGCTCAGGCAGGCGTATATACTATACCCCACTGAATAAAAATAAAGCCGAGCAAAACAAACAGCCCAACCGCCAACGCGATAACGAACTTCGGCTTGAAAATCGCGCCGTACATAAACACCAGCTTCACGTCCATCATCGGCCCATAAGTCAGGAAAGCCAGTTTCGCTGCCGAGGAAAAGCTCGTCATGTTTGCGGCAATGAACGCATCCGAGGTGCTGCAGAGTGACAATATAAAGGCAAGTCCCATCATAACGGGAACCCCCATCCCATCCGATGAACCGAAGCGATCAATGAGCCCCTGGTCAAATTGCGTGCGATAGATAGCGGTAATCATCACTCCAATGGTGAAATACATTCCCACGTCTATGAAATCCCGGGCAGCTGTCCGCAGGGCAAGCACCAGCCGGTCCGGTCCGCCGGTGCTGCCTTCCACCTCATGATCCTGTTCAGCATGCTGCTGCTCCTTGCCCACCTCATGATGATCCGGCTTACTCAGCAGGAACTCCCTGAGGATACTGCCTGCAGAAAACTGATGCACCACAAACCCCACAAAGACTGTGACAAGATAGGCAATGCCAATGCGTGACAGCATCATGAACATCGGGTCATTCCCTGCAAACGCTGAAAAAGTGCTTAATGCCACGATCGGGTTCACGATCGGGGCTGCCAGCATGTAGGTAATCGCGCAGGATACCGGCAATCCCTTCTTCACCAGCCGGCGGATGACAGGAACAATCGCACATTCACATACCGGGAACACGATCCCAAGCAGGCCACTCAATGCGATAGCCCCATACCGGTTTCGGGGCAGGATACGATCCATCACGTTGGATGGCAGGTAGGCATCGATGAACCCGGAAATGATGGTGCCAAGTAAAATATACGGCGCCCCCTCAAACAATATGCTTAGAAACGCAAAAAAGAAGTCACCAAGTGGACTGGGGTCGGTAAAAGGCATTGTTAAAGAAGACCCCTAGTTTGGGCGTTTTCGGGAATATCGCAAGCAATGCGGACAATGACTCTTAAAAAAAGAAGACCGGCAGGAAACCCCACGATCCTGCCGGTCTGTAATCAGGAGTGGAATGAACCGATCGTCCTGAAAACCTTGGGTTAGTCCTTTAAACAGCACTAAACTGCCTGGCTTAAAAGCTCTATTGGCCGTCCTCAAACAAACCTAGGTTACTAATAAACGCTTCCATTCGCAGCTTTCTCACGAAAAAAGGACAAACTGGAAAGAAAAAACTGAACCCCTGTGGCTATAAGGCTTAAACTAGGATTTTCTCTGCAACTTCACCATATACATCGGTAAGACGGAAGTCGCGGCCGGCATAGCGGTAGGTAAGCTTGGTATGATCAAGGCCCATAAGGTGCAGAATAGTGGCATGCAGGTCATGGGTATGCATTTTATCCTCCACTGCAATCCCCCCAAGCGGATCCGTTGAACCATAACGCATGCCGCCCTTGATTCCGCCACCGGCCATCCACATGGAATAACCGCGATTATTATGACGCCGGCCGTCTTGATTCTGTCCCTCCGGCGAACGACCGAATTCGCCTCCCCAGACGAGCAAAGTATCTTTGAGCATCCCGCGCGCTTTAAGGTCAGTGATTAAGGCCGCAATCGGCTGATCAGTTGCCAAGGCATTGGCTTTAAGCTTGGTGCTTAATCCATTGTGCTGGTCCCATCCATTATGGGTAACCTGGATGAACCTGACGCCGGCCTCTGCAAGTCGACGGGCCATCAGGCATTGCGTGCCAAAGTTACTGGTGGCGCCTTTGCTGATGCCGTACATTTCACGGACTTTTTCCGGTTCTTTTTTCAAATCCATCACCCCGGGTACAGCTGCCTGCATGCGGTATGCCAGTTCATAGCTCTGGATCACCCCCTCGATCTCGCTGTTTACACCAACCCGCTCAAGCATGCCGCGATTCATCGACTGCACGAGGTCAATCTGCCGCCGTTGCTCTTGGTCGGAAAAAGACGTATTCTTGATATTCGCCATCGAGTTGCCCACCCTGAGCTTGGTACCCTGGAAACTTGCCGGCAAGAAAGCCGAGCCGTAATTCTGCGCACCCCCAAGTCGCCCGAGAGGATTAATCGTCACAAACCCTGGCAGGTCCTGATTCGCGGTTCCAAGGCCATATGTAATCCATGCACCCATCGAGGGACGCACAAAATTCTGGCTTCCTGTATGCAGGGCAATGGCTGCCTGGGGATGTGCGGGACTGGTGGTGTGCATGCCATTGAGCAGACACAAATCATCAGCATGCTTGGCAAGATGCGGATAAATCTCGGAAATCATTAAGCCGCTCTTGCCGTGCGGATTGAAATTATACCTTGGTGCAAGCAACCCCTTGCCGCCCTCCTTCTTGCCTCCGGACTTTATCAACTCCGGCTTATGGTCAAAGGTCTCGAGATGACTCGGCCCACCCTGCATAAACATGAAGATCACCCGTTTCGCCTTGGCCGGGAAATGCGGTGGCCGCTCGGAGAGTGGATTGCGAAAACCGGCAGCCCGGGCCTCACCACCGAGCAGACCTTGTAGTGCAAGGTAACCAAATCCACATGATGTTGTTGAGAGCACATCGCGGCGGGTAAAAGAAGCAGTGACTTTATTCATAATTCCAGATTCTTAGTTTAACCCTCAAAGGCAGCGCTATAAAGCATAACGAAATTCGGCCGAGGCAAACAGAGCCTGTATCAGCGCGCCAAGAGCCTCCTGACTTGCTTGACCGTCACCAGAGGCCCTCTCCAGGTATCTGCTGGCTTGTGCCAATTCCGCGCCGGAAGGGCTTCTCCCCAAGGCAAGCAGGTAAGCCCCGGTAATACGCTCCTGTCGATCCGCAAACCGCTCATCCTTGAGTAATCGTGTGGCAGCAGCCCGGGACTGATTGATAACAAATTGATCATTAAGAAGATACAGCGCCTGAGTAGACACGGTAGTAATGTCCCGCCGACCGATGACTGAAGCCGGCTCGGCAAAATCAAACACCTGGAGAAACTCAGGCACATAATTACGCACAATAGGCAAATAGACGCTGCGGTGGGCAAAGCTGTTTACGGCGGGACCACCGCCGCTCTTGCCAACCTCGCCACCCTTTAATTTCTGCACCAGCGAACCCTTGGCCGGTTCCAGTTGCAGGGTTCCGGCAACCAACATCATTGCATCACGCAGGGCTTCCGCCTCAAGGCGCCTGACATTGGCTCGCCAAAACAGGGTGTTGTCAGGATCAACGGCATGATTGCTTTCCCGGTATTCACTGGCAAGCCGATAGGAATGGCTCAGCATCACCGCACGAATGAGTTTCTTGAGGGACCAGTTCATCTCTCCGGTGAAACGCTCTGCAAGATGATCGAGCAGCTGCGGGTGACTTGGCCGCTCACCACTTTCCCCGAAATTATCAACGGTGCGCACAATGCCCGAGCCGAACAAATGATGCCAAACACGATTTACCATGACCCGCGCAGTGAGTGGGTGGGAAGGATCACTCATCCAACGCGCCAACTCCAGGCGCCCGCTGGAATCAGGCGATAATACCGGCTGTATTCCGTCAGTCAGAACCTGGGGCACACCCCGCGCAACCTCGGCTCCGTGATTATCCAC
>CAWVVE010000092.1:0-7116 GCA_963933075.1 uncultured Verrucomicrobiaceae bacterium
CCCAAAAATGACACCTACACCATTGAGGCAAAAACCGACATTAAGCAGATCTCAGCCATCCGCCTCGAGGCACTGGTGCATCCCACCATGACCGGTGGCGGGCTGACACGCTCCGAGAGTGCCAACTTTGTCCTGACAGGATTTGAAGTCTCCATGCTGCAGCCGGGTAAAGACAAGCCCTCGCCACTGAAAATAGAAAATGCCGCAGCCACCTTTGAACAGAGAAGCCACAAGATCAGCAACTCTTATGATGGCAACCCGAAAACAGGGTGGGCAGTCCACGAGGGCAGGACCGTGGACCGGGAACACCAGGCCGTGTTCCGTTTAAAGCAACCCGTGGAAGCCGGGAAGGGAACTGTCCTTACGTTTGTGCTCCGTCACGATTCCCCCCACTCCAACCATAACCTGGGACATTTCCGCCTGTCGGTCAGCACCGATCGCAATGCTCCCCTTGCAATCGGAAAAGAAAATAGCGATTCCCACATTGTCGGCCTCAACAAGAAGCGCAAGGCCCTTGAAGAGCGCCGGAAACAAATTAACAATTCCGCACCAAAGGTCATGATCATGGAGGACATGGCCAACAGGCGCGCAACATACATCCTCAACAAGGGGCTCTATAATGACCGGGGTGAAGAAGTGAAGATGGGAACTCCCGAAATTCTTCCCCCGATTGACGCCAAACTCCCGGAGAACCGGCTCGGGATGGCGCGATGGCTGATGTCCGGTAACAACCCGCTGACAGCCCGTGTGACGGTAAACCGCTTCTGGCAGCAACTTTTCGGGGTTGGACTGGTCAAAACCTCGGAAGACTTCGGTAGCCAGGGGGAAACACCCGAGCTGCAGGAACTTCTTGATTATCTTGCGGTTTCCTTTCGTGAAAGCGGCTGGGATATCAAAGCCATGATGCGGCTTATTGTCACCAGTGCCACCTACAGGCAATCGGCAAAAGCCACCCGCATGGCAGGCAACGAAACCAATTACCAGATCGACCCGGAGAACCGCATGCTCTCTCGCGGTCCAAGATTCCGCATGCCCTCCTGGATGCTGCGTGACCATGCCCTTTCCGCAAGCGGTTTGCTGGTGCGTGAAATCGGTGGAAGCCCGGTCAACACATACCAGCCAGACGACGTCTGGGAGGAGGCATCCTTCGGCAAGAAAAGATACAACCGCGATAAGGGCGATAAGCTCTACCGCCGCAGCCTCTACACATTCTGGCGGCGGATTATTGCCCCTCCGGCTTTCTTCGACAACGCCAATCGTCAAACCTGCAGTGTTAAGCCCTTCCGGACCAACACCCCACTGCACGCCCTGTATCTTCTCAATGATATTACCTTCGTTGAGTCCTCCCGGGTGATCGCTGAAACCATCATCAAGAAATATCCGGACAATGATGATGCGAGGCTCGACTTTGTCTTCCGACATCTTATGTCGCGCCCGCCGGCCGCACACGAAAGAAAAATCCTTCTCGCCAATCTCTCCAGGTCAAGGCAGGCATACAATGCGGACCCCGGATCAGCAAAAGCCTTTGTCAGCACCGGGGAATATGCCCGGGATGACTCTCTCGACCCCGCCGAGCATGCTTCATGGACTGCACTCACACTCGCTGTCCTCAATCTCGATGAAGCGCTCACCAAGTAACCTTACCCCACACGATGAATCCACTGCAGACGAACCACCTTGAACTGACCCGGCGCGAATTCTTCGGGCGCTCAGCCACAGGTATTGGCACGCTGGCACTTGCTGGACTGCTGGAGAAGGAGGGATTGGCAGCCAGTCCTGTTGCATCGCCAACAGGAGGTCTCCCCGGCCTGCCGCACTTCGTCCCCAAGGCAAAAAATATCATTTACCTCTTCCAGAACGGGGCACCAACTCATGCCGATCTTTTCGACTACAAGCCAAAGATCGTGGAAATGCACGGTAAGCCGGTCCCGGACTCCTATGTCGGCAGCAAGCGCTTCAGCACGATGACCGGAAAGGCAAATGGCAAACTCATGCTGGCGCCTGTTGAACCATTCCACCAGCGGGGTGATTCGGGCGCCTGGGTCAGTGATTTTCTTCCCTACACCGCGAAAATTGCCGATAAGCTCTGCTTTATCAAGTCCATGCACACTGATGCGGTCAACCATGCTCCGGCCATCAGTTTCCTGCTCAGCGGCGGACAGATTCCCGGACGACCAACCCTGGGGTCATGGATGGCCTACGGCCTTGGAGCCGAGACCGAGGAATTGCCGCGCTTTGTGGTAATGACATCAGTCAGCAAGGGAACGAGTTGCGGCCAGATCTTCTATGATTTCTACTGGGGCAGCGGCTTCCTGCCTTCCAAGCACCAGGGAGTGCGTTTCCGGGGCAGTAAAGATCCCGTATTGTATGCAAACAATCCCAAAGGGATGAGTCGTGAAATGCGACGGGACTGGCTGGATGGCATCAGTGAGCTCAATGAGCACAAGCTCAGTGAATATGGAGACCCGGAGATCCGCACCCGCATCGCACAATATGAAATGGCATTCAAGATGCAGGCCAGTGTCCCAGAGCTCACGGATTTCTCCGGGGAGGAAAAATCCACTCTGGACATGTATGGTCCACAGGTGCATGAACCGGGAACTTTCGCCTACAACTGCCTGATGGCACGCCGGCTTATCGAGCGGGGCACACGCACTGTGCAGGTGATGCACGCCGGCTGGGACCAGCACAACAGCCTGACTACCGAGCTATACACCCAGTGCAAGGACACCGATCAGCCCAGTGCCGCTCTCGTGCAGGACCTCGAGCAACGCGGGTTACTGAAGGACACCCTTGTCATCTGGGGTGGAGAGTTTGGCCGAACCCCCTTCCTCCAGGGCAACCTCAAGGATCGCAAGAGATGGGGGCGTGACCACCATCCTTATGCCTTCACTGTATGGATGGCCGGAGGCGGGGTTAAGCCCGGCATTAGCTACGGGGCAAGCGACGATTTGGCATTCAGTGCCACTGAAAACCCGGTCCACGTTCATGATCTCCAGGCAACCTGGCTGCACCTTGCAGGCATCGACCACGAGCGTTTGACCTACAAGTTCCAGGGGCGCCGCTTCCGCCTCACCGATGTACACGGTCACGTGGTAAAGGATATTATCGCCTGATCCCCTGTTGCTAATCGGGTGAAGTAAATGACCCCGAAACCTCAAGAAGTCGTGAATCCGGATGTAAGAAGATTGCTGGAAAAGCAGGCTCTAAAATGAGAAAAGTGGAGTGTAGCGGAATCGAACCGCTGACCTCTTCAATGCCATTGAAGCGCTCTACCAACTGAGCTAACACCCCTTTTCCAGCCAAAGGTAATCCCGCCAGATTTAGAGAGGGTTGCCATTTTAGTTCACCGCCCTGTCAGTGGCAACCCATTTCCCATCTAACTCAGGAGATCACTTCTTGCGCGCGCGCAGGTGTACACGGGCCACTTCGCCCATGTAATGCGGCATTGCGTAATCAACGGCCGACTTGCGGATATGAATCAATGATTGCTTGGCGTCCCCCTTGGCTTCAAACCAAAGGCTCAGGTAAAGGTGGGCATAACAAAGCCGGTTGCGTAACTCGTCAGCATCAGGATCCCCTGCCTCAGCGGCGGCGATCACGTCATCGGGGCGGAGTTCGCCGGCAAAAAGTTTCTGCACCTCAGCCATCGGCACACGCGCATCACCCTTGATGTTAATGAGGCTTTTGCGCGCCTCCGCAAATCCGTTGATCTTGTTGACACAAAGGAAGTGCCAGACAGCATTCTCAACATCATTGGAATTCACATCCTGGTGAATCTCAAACTGCTTGATGCCCTTCTCAAACTCACCGGCATAATAATAAGCAAGGCCACGCTGCCAGTGATGCGGTTCCCGCCCGGGATTACTTTTCAGGTAGACATCGAAGTCAGCAATGGACCCCTTCATGTCGCCGTGGAAAAACCTCGTTACCCCACGTCTTTGCCGGAGTTGGACAACCCCCGGAAGTTTTTCCACCAATACATCAAGATCCTTCAAGGCCTTGCCAAAACGACCCGCCTTTTCGTGGAAATCCGCACGCGCCAGCCGGGCATCAGGACTCTCCGGATCAAGCGCCAACGCCTCGCTGATCACATCCTCAGTATTCCCGTGCTGCCCCTGTTCAAGCACGCCAAACTGAACCTTTTCCAAAGCCCTGAGCGCATCTCCCTGGGCTTGTTTATTGTATTTGGAACTGAGTGCATCACATCTCTTGCGCATACGGTCGAGTTGTTCGCGAAACCTTGGTTGCTTTGCCAGGTTCTTAAGCTCCATCGGGTCACCGTTCAGGTCATGCAGGAATTCAAACGGTGGATTCTGTTCATAATATCGCGCATACTTGAAACGTTCACCGCGAACGCCTTCCCACTTGGGAATCGTTGAATGATCCATCCGATGCTCGCAAAAGAAATCGCCTCTCCCTTCCCCTTCTTTCACTGAATTAATAACCCCACAGAGGTCTCGCCCCTGATATCCCTCGGGAACACGCCCATCGGCCAAACTCACGATGGTCGGCGCAATATCAACATTAAGCACAACCTGCTTCTCCCGCCGACCACGCTTTGCAGCTGCAAGCCGCGGATCAAAAATAATCAAAGGGACCCTTTGGGACTCCTCATAATGTGACCATTTACCGGCAAACCCACGCGAAGCGGCATAATACCCGTTATCCGCCATGTAAATAACCACGGTATTATCAGCCATGCCCAGTTGCTTGAGCGTATCAAGAACCCGGCCGATAGCGCCGTCAATACCACTGATCATCCGCAGGTAATTGCGCATGTTGTGCTGGTATTTCTCCTCGGTATCCCACCTCCAGAAATAACGCTGACGGTTAATGGACTTCTTGAGAAATTCCGGGTGAGCTTCAAATACCGCCGGATCAGCGAGTTTGGGGGGAGGCATCCTGACTCCCTCATAGAGACCCGCGACAGCCTTAGGGTAGGGAAAATGATTCTTCTTGTCACCGTCCTCGGCATGGGAGGCATTAAAACTCACACTCAGGCAGAAGGGCACGGAGGCTTGCTTGGCTCCACGTAGAAAACCGATCGCCTTATCTGCCGCGACTTCTGTTTCATGACGCAAACTGCCATCGGCTTGCTTGTGAAAGTAGGGATTGCGGCCAAGCGGGATAAACACATCGAACATGGAATCCTTGGCTCCCTTGCGGACACCAACACCAAATTTGCCAATGAAACCGGTGTGATAACCATCCTTTTTCAACAAGGCGGGATAACTCTCATCGGTATGTACCCGGGCAATTGGAGGTCTTTTGAAAGTATACCGGTGGGTACGCTCATAAAGTCCGGTCAGGAGGCTGGCGCGGCTGGCAGCACAGATGGAAGTTGTTACAAAGGCATTCTCAAACAACACTCCACGAGCGGCAAGCCCGTCAATATTCGGGGTCTTTACCAAAGAGTGACCGGTGCAACCCAGAAAGTCATTACGCTGGTCATCAGTGAGAAAGAAAATAATATTAGGCCGATCCTCCGCGAAGGCCGTAGCACCGTCATCCGCGCCGCGACTGATGGTCGCAAGGAAAATAGCGGCAAGTGTAGAAATAATACGCATGCTTCCATAGTAGGCATATCGGTAACTTTTTGCGAGCATTGTCATTCGGGATCCCTGAAAAATAAGTAAATAGATACAGGCTTGACGAGGGCCCAGTAAGGTCAACAGTTTATCCAATCATGAAGACCCTAGCAGCTACGATCCTTGCAGCAATCCTCACCACTGCGGCAATAGCCGAGCAATGGCCGCAATATCACGGCACAAACTCGAACAGGACAACCGCAGAGAAGATCACAAACAGGGACTGGAAGGCGAGCGCTCCAAAAAAACTCTGGAAAGCAAATACCCCGACCGGTTTCAGTTCCTTCATTGTAGCCGGTGGTAACGCCTACACGGTAATCCAGGAGGAAATTGATGGCATCCCAAGTGAAGTCTGCATTGCCTTCGATGCGGAAGAAGGCACCACTCAATGGAAGGCCAACCTCGACTTGTGGAGGGTTGACAACGGTGGAGGTAATGCAGGTGCCTCTGATAACAAGGGAGGAGACGGTCCACGTTCAACACCTGCCTACTCCGACGGTCATGTTTACTGCTACACGAGTGACATCAGGCTTGTCTGCCTGTCAGCCAAGGATGGATCGGAAATATGGGCAGTGGAAATCGCCAAGCAACACGGTGGCAAGAACATCAGGTGGGACAATGCCTCGGCTCCTATTATCGAGGGGAACCTTGTTATTGTTCAAGGCGGCGGTCCCGATCAGAGCTTCCTGGCCTTCGACAAGCAAAAAGGTGCTCTCAAGTGGAAATCCGGCAACTACACGATGACCCACGCCACCCCGGTAGCCACGACCATCAACAACCAGCGGCAGGTTCTCTTCTTCTGCCAAAAGGGCATGATTTCGGTTGACCCCAAGGACGGCTCAAAACTCTGGTCCCACAAGTTTCCCTTCAAGGTATCCACTGCCGCATCAGCTGTCGTCGAGAATGACATCGTGTATTTTGCCGCCGGTTACGGCGTGGGATCTACCGCGATCAAGGTAGCCAAGGACAACTCCACCACCCAGTTATGGTTCAGTGAAGGAAACAAGCCGGTCACCAATCACTGGAGTACTCCACTGGTCAAGGATGGTCACCTCTATGGCATGTTCGGCTTCAAGGAATACGCCAAGGGACCACTCAAGTGCATTGAACTGGCAACCGGAAAGGTAAAATGGGAACACCCCGGTTACGGTCCCGGTGGCGTTTGCCTGGCGGGTGATACCCTAGTCTGCCTGGGTGATGCAGGGCAGGTAACCCTGGTCAAAGCCACGCCGGAAAGCTACCAAGAACTTTCCCGGATGGATAACGCAGTGAGCGGAAAATGCTGGTCATCGCCGGTCTTAAGCGGCGGGAAAATCTACATCCGCAGCACCGTGGAAGCCGCATGCCTTGACGTCAGGTAGAGCGCTTCAACATCGGCAACAGCGTCAACACAAGCAGCCCGACACAGGTCCAGGACGCCACCGCAAAGCCAAGTTGTCCAGCCAGAAAACCGCAAAGCGGATAACTGATCCCCCAGCCGGCATGACTGAGGGCAAACTGCGCGGCATAAATGTGCGGTCGCTCT
>CAWVVE010000093.1:0-7088 GCA_963933075.1 uncultured Verrucomicrobiaceae bacterium
GGTGTCATTTTTGGGATTGTCGCCGCTGGCAAGGAGAGATTGACCGGGTTGCAGTTTCAGCTTCTGTGTTAGTGCCTCTGCCCTGTGCGGGGTGACCGGGCGCCATGGGCTGTCACTCGCATTGCGCTCCGGGTTGTTTTTCAGGTGCTCTCTCCTTTTTGTGATGTCACTGTCAATATCCGCTATTTCCGCTGTAATTTTTTCCAGTTCCAGGCGTTGGGGTTTTGCCGGGGCGGCAAGGTTAGGGGGTTGCTGTGAGTTACGCCCACCGCCATTGACCGGTGTCTGGTTGAAGTAGGCACTGAACTGGTAATACTCACGCTGTGTCAGGGGATCAAACTTGTGGTCATGGCACCGGCAACAGTTAAACGTGAGGCCGAGCCAGAGCGTCCCCACTGTCTCGGCCATGTCCATGACATAATCGACCCGGTTTTCCTCGGCGATACGCCCGCCCTCCCCGTTAATGGGATGGTTGCGCAGGAATCCCGTGGCAAGTTTCTGCTCAAAGGTGGCCCCGGGAAGCAGGTCCCCTGCCAGTTGCCAGGTGCTGAACTGGTCATACGGCATGTTCTCGTTGAATGCATCGATCACCCAGTCGCGCCATGGCCACATCGTCCTTTCGTTGTCGCCCTGGTAACCATTTGTGTCCGCATAGCGGGCAGCATCAAGCCACTCCCATGCCATGCGCTCGCCGTAGGATGGTGCAGCGAGCAGGCGGTCAACGACCTTGAGGTAGGCTTCCGGTGAAGTGTCGGCAAGAAAGTCGGCAATATCCTCCGTTCGCGGTGCCAGACCGGTGAGGTCCAGTGTGACTCTCCGCAGCAATGCGACCCGATCCGCTTCAGGTGATGGAGCGAAAACTGAACCCTTCAGGTGTTTGGCAACCAGTTCGTCAATGGGATGTTTGGTTTCTGTAACCCGGGGCTTCTTGGGCGTTTCCAGCGACCAGTGGCGTTGATACTCCGCCCCGGAGGTAATCCATTGGCTGAGCAGTTTCTTTTCCCTTTCACTAAGCTTTAATTTTGCCTTGGGAGGCGGCATGACTTCATCCGGGTCTGCCGATAAAATGCGTGCCATTAATTCACTTTCATCAGGCTTTCCCGGGACGATGGCCATGACGCCGTCACGTTCACCGGTAGCTCCCTTGAAAGTGTCCAGACGCAGTTTGGCTTTGCGTTTGCCCGCATCCGGCCCATGGCAAAAATAGCAGTTTTCCGAGAGGATCGGTTTTATGTCGCGATTGAAATCCGGTTCAGCCGCACAGTATGTAATGGAGACGGCGAGGGCACTAATAATCTGAGAGGACAGGCGCGGCAGCATTGTATAATCAAATGACTTGCTGGAGTGTAGGCCTTTTACGGTAAAATTGTCACTTAATTCCGTCGCTTTGATCAGTCTGAGATATACAGACGTAGGAAACCGGTTCTTCCATTAGTTGCGTCGATCGGCTCCGGATCTTTAAAGAGGGTGGTAATGGTACCGTCAGGATTGAGCGTTTCCTCGCCTGTCGGGTTATCCGACCAAGTGGCAAGATCCCGGCTTGATTGACTGCTGAAAGCCGCTGTGCGCTGTCCTGCTGCGCGTGTGAATTCCAGGTATAGGTATGTCTCTCCTGCGATATTCTTTACGATTACCCTGGGCATGGGAATTTCGTTATCGGCATTGCGCGGAGGTGTCCCGAGCGCGAACTCGGCGAAATTATTCAGGCCATCCTCGTCGATATCCGCGTCCGGACCGGAGATAAATGGATTATCCAGTTCCGCTGTTGTGAAGAGGGTCGTTTGCCAAGTCATGAAGTTTATTGCTCCACCCGGGCTTCCTCCCGTGGAGCTTGAAGCTCTCCAGTTGGTGCCGTCATCGTGTGAGATGGAAGGATCAATGATTTGAATTGAGTTGCCGTCCCTGTCACTTAGGTCAGGCCATGGCGTGGAGGTTGCGTATGTGAATTCCTGTATTACCTCGCCATTGGCCGCGATAAGCCGAAGACGTTCACCGCCGTTGTTTAGGCGCCCCGTATACTGGCCGGCGATTAATGCGTCATGTTGGTTGCCGTTGCGGAAGCAAAAGGCATCAAGATCGGAGACCGCTATGACATATTTTCCCGGTGACAGCGCGCGAATACCAGAGCTTGAGAAATCAAAGTTAATGCCATCGGTGAAGCGCACACCATGCAGGTCGATCGCTTTCTGTCCGATGTTCTTCAATTGTATAAACTCGAATTGGTCCCCATCCGTGAATCCGGCATCTGCCTCTTCATTGTTGGCACCTGCCGGGTTGTAGAGCATTTCCACCACTGCCATGTCGGTGTTGCTTGCGGGAATTGTTTCGACAGTGAAGTCAGCTAAAGTCAGGGCACTCCATTCGCCGTCCTGATAGCTGCGCGCCATGATGGTGACCGGTTCATTGACAATAAAGGGTGTGTTTTCCGGATTGCTGCGGGTGGCATTGAGCTTGACGTCCATTATCATGTCACTGCTGCCGACGCTTACATTGTGCATTTCCACGGCAATGACATTTGTGCCGTCTACCAGCACTGAAGCGTCAACAGGATAACTGTCATAATCTCCTTCATTGCTGTCACTGGCGTCATTGACGGTGGCAGTCGAGAATAATGCCCCCAGTGGCAGATTCGAGTCCCTGAATACCTCTGTGCCATTGATGTATACCGCAGCACCGGCATCCGACATGATGTTGAGATCCAGATCGAGATATGCCGCGGCTTGATCAATCTCGAAGGTGTTACGGAAATAAACAGTCAATTGGCGGGGACGCGGATTAATCACGGTGGCTATTGTAACACGTCTCGAGGGACTGGTTGAGTTGTCATTGATTCCTCCAAAGCCAAGGGGACCAGGGCCGCTTTTCCAGGCGCTGTCATTATAGGTGATTTCCTGCCAGGGATTCCCAAGGTCGCCGTCATCATCATTGTATTTCCATTCTGAACCTGCACCAATGAGTTCAACACTTAGCCTGGATCCGCTTTGGGAAATGGCGTTCGGGTTGGGGGAACCCCCAGCCAACCTGGGGTCTGTGCCGTTGCTGGTATAATAGATAAGGCCGGATTGGTTGGTGATGTTCAAGGCATAGTTCCTTGGCACTGATCCACCGGGATAACTGAGTTCCGGTGGAGATAAATCCGGCCACAGGTTGTTGTCCTGAAATTCTTTCCGGTTTGGTCCGAACAGGTAGCTTCTTCTTCCTGAGGAGGCATTGGTCCAGGCATTGATTTTTGAAGTGTTTATGGTTTCATTATTCATGAAACTGAGAAGCCCACTGAATTCATCCTTCAACTGGTTAGTAAGCAAATTGATGTGAGAGTTCTCGAATTCCCTATCGTCGAGAACTCCGCCATTGAATAGATGCTTGTTGATTCTGTCGGCAAACAGGAGCCTGAACTCCTTCCATCTGTTGAGTCCGCGCCAGAGATCGCGCAGTTCCCCGCTGCCGCTGGCAATGAACGAATTGATCATCTCCTGGGATACCGGCCGGTTTCCACGGTTGTTCATGCCGCCTTCAGCATCCCAGATGTAAAGCCGATACCGACCTTGCGGTGAACGTTCCCTTGCTGCCACCCAGTTATTATGGGGCCAATCCCAGGTGGCCATGTAGATATTGAGAAGATAATAGTCCGCCATGTTAACCACATCGGCGAATTCAGTGACCCGCTGCCAGTTAGCCACGGAATCGGCAGCGTTGAGCCGGGCAATCATCGCCTCCCAGGCGATCATGTCCCCTTCGGCAACGTTGCTGTCCCCTCCCTGCAGGGCGAGGGTGTCCCATTCGACTCCCGGAGCGCTGCCGTGGATTGAACTGAACCATGGTGAGCGCAGGCGCTCGACCATATTGTAGAAACCCTTGAGCTCAGCGTTGACGTAGAGTGAATTAATGACCCCGGTGCTTGCAGGTTGCCCCATATCCCTGCTGAGGCGCCGCACCAGTTCATCCACGATAAATGGATTCTTGATATCATTCTTGCCGGCTCGGACACGAAAACGCCGGTAGGTGTCCACCGGGGCATTTTCCCCATTGAGTGGCAGTTGCACCTCGGCATTGCCGTATTGATTGCGGAAATAAAGATTAAATGAGGGCTTCTCAACACCACTGGCCGGCCACGGACTGGAAGCAAGCTGGGTCAAGCGCATTCGCGGTCGCGAGTATGCAGAGGCTGCAATGCGCACTCCGCAGTTTGTGGAAAAACCGGGGCTACCTTCGCCAAAATAGAACTCAGCATGGATTGGCCGTTCATAACAGCGCCCCCGGTTGATGACATTGTTGTAGAAGGGCTGGGTATTGTTAATCGCCAGCGCGCCGAAGGGACCATAGAGTGAGCGGGGAAGGTCAGCGGTGAACAGCAGGGAGGGGGAGTTAAGGAGCCGGGGATCCTGGTTAATAAGGTAGCTGTTAGTCTTGGTGTTTGAGGGAATCAAGCCGGCCATGAAACTCCTGGCACGAATACAGTGCCCCCTCTTGTTGGAGATTTGGCGGAGTGTCAGGGGTTGCGTGTAGACAGTGCCGTTGTCCTTGGTGGGGTTGGTTCCATCGGTCGTGTAGCGGATGGTGGCACCCGCTGTTTCAGAGGTGAGTGTCACGGTCAACGAGGAGGGATAGAAGCCCCCCTTGATATCAGAATCAGGAGCATCCGCTTTTCCGGTGAAGGTATTGCCGGAATTTTTCCTGCCTGGGGTGGGAGTATCATAAAACACATAGTTTTCACCTGCCGGGTCAAGGCCGTAACTGTAGTTATCATGTTGCTTCGGATACTTTGGTGTGCCCGGGATACTCACCGGTTCTCCCGCGTCATCAAACAGGCCGAGGAATTCACCACCGCCATCAAGCTTGAAATTGGCATGCAGGTAATGCGCTGATTCGATGGCAGCGGGTGGGTTATCGGCGAGAATGATCAGGTAGCCGCCTGCGGGAAGAAGGGTTCCCTCCGGGAAGTTCCACATACCGGGATTTGATGCATCGTCACTTAATGACCAGTTACTGAGGTTCACGGCACTTGCGCCCTCGTTATATAGCTCAATCCAGTCGGATGCCTCGTTTTCAAATTGCGGGTTTCCCAGGATAGCCGGTTCATGGATATCCGAGCTGGGTTCCATCAGTCCCGGGAAGTAGCGGACTGTTGACCCGAGCGGCACCAGGACGGTGTCCGGCGCATTGGATTCGTCGATAACCAGGGACATCTCCAGGCGCAGGTTGCCGGCAGGATTCTGGTTGGCAACCTGGATTGCCAGAGTGTTTTCCCCGGGCAAGAGCAAGCTTGATGAGTTGCCCAGGTTGAAACTTGAGGTTGCCGTCCCAACGGTGCTGCCACGGTAGGCGACCTGGTCAAAATAGAGGTGTGCTTTTTCTGCTCCGGCATTTGCCCGCGCCACCTCGACACCGTTTACCCAGGCAATAAAACCGTCATTATAGTTAATGCGCAGTATCAGGGGCCTTGAGGATGAAGCCTTACCGGCGGGCACATTAAACCCTTTGCGCACATATAAAGACGGGGAGATCCCGCGAAGGGTGTTGCCCAGGTTGGTATTAATGCTTCCCAGGTCATAACCAATGGGGGTATTGCCATTCGACCACAGGGAGTCATTGAAACCCGCATTTCTCCAGGGAGGGTAGGACCCTACAAAAGGCTGGCCATTTTCATCCCAGCGCAACAGGCGGTCATTGCCACTGGCGGAGATTTCATTGATGATGATATCCGCCTGCAAAAAGCCACCGGCAAAAAGCCATGATGCGCTGAAGATAGAAAGGATGTATTTCACCATTGCATTTTTCCCCGTCGCCGCCAGTGAATCCGTCACTATCCTGCCGGAGTGCGCGTGATCCGGTAACCGCGCACTGCAATTTGGCCGGTGGTGTTGTCGGTGTATTCGGTGTCTGCCTCCTGGAGTTGTTCAATCAGGGAATTGGGAAGGTCGGATTTCCAGGTGATCATATCGTTGGAGTATTCGACCTGATAGCGGAATCCTGGTTGGGCTTTCCACTGAAGCGTGATGTTACCGCCGGTAGTCCGGTTGATGGAATTAATGTTAAAATCCTTTTCGGAGATAGTCAGTTTTGAGGTGTCGGCATATACTGTCCAGTCATCAAAGAGCATCCAGTTGTTGCCCCAGTTGTTACCTGAACCGCGTTGCCAGGTGATAGCGGTTCCCCCCAGGTCAAGATCCACCCCGTTCTTTGCGGTGAAGGGCTGGTCACGAAAAATCTGAAACCCGTCCAGGTCCACGCTCCAGGTATTGTTGGAGAAATCCACCTCGGCAACCAGTAACTGGACCTCGTTACGGATGAATTCCTCCTTTGTGTCATGAGTAAGGATTCCATCATCGCGCCATAGTCCGAAACCTTCCTCAGTATTGTTGTAATTAAGGGAGGCAAGTGTCTGGCCACTTGAGTTAAAGAGCGTGACAAAAAAACTATTTCGGTCAGGTTCATTTCCCAATGGTGAGTCGTTGTCCGAATCATTTAACCCGATTGCGGCCACCAGGCGGATAATTGGTTCACCGGAGGAAACCGGATCGTGGGGAATAGATCGAAGGACCACGGCTGAGGTCCTGGAATTTCCCGGGGAACCGTACCCAATAAAAGCACTCTTGCCGAGCCCAGGGACTGCTTCCGAGTCTATGCCGTGGCATCCCCTGTTCTTGGGATTCCCATTCCAGTCATCATAGCCGGCAAGCTCATCATCACCTGCTCTGGCATCTTCAAAATCGGTAAAATAAATTTCCCGTTGCGCTGCGTGGGCAGCGGCTAATGCAAGGATGCCAAGCATTATGGCGCAGGGATACACCTTGAGGTTTTTCATGGGATTAAAGGGGGTGGGGGATGAGGGATTAGGCAACAATACCTTAACACAGATCAGCTGTATCTGCCAAAAGAAGAAAGGCGACTCATAGGAGTCGCCTTTCTTCTTTAAAGGGGTCTGCAGGTAGTGGTCTTACCTTTTACAACCCAAGGGCAGTGCTTATGCTTCGCCTTCAATATCCGGCATATTCGGACGATCGGGGCGCTCAGGGATGTCGCCGTTGTTATCCGGACGATCGGGGCGCTCAGGGATGTCGCCGTTGTTATCCGGACGATCGGGGCGC
>CAWVVE010000094.1:0-7086 GCA_963933075.1 uncultured Verrucomicrobiaceae bacterium
AGCGGGCGCAGGCGCGGGGTCAGCAGGAGCGGGCTTTTCAGCGGGCGCAGGAGCAGGGTCAGCAGGAGGAGCGGGTTCGGCTGGAGGTTCAGGAGCGGGAGGGGGATTGTCCCTGAGAACAATCGACTGGTTGACATCTGCTTTCCTGCTATCGATAACACCGTTTTCCTCCATGAACACATTACCGGGAAACTCCGGGCCGATTTCATCATAGGCCTTGAGGGCCTCTTCAAGGTCATCTTGGCCATGGAGAATATCTGCCACGCGCAACGCTGCAGCAGCTGCAGTGCTCGCTTTTTCTCCGGCATCGATAATTTCCTTATAAATTTTCTTTGCCCTATCGAGGTCACCCATTTTTTCGTGGACGGTGCCAAGAGCGAAAAGGCCGTTGAAATAGATCGGGTGATCCTCTTGTTCAGTGACGAATTTAGTGAGGCTGATTTTTGCCTCTTCGATTTCACCGTTGGTGAGCTGGCGATCGGCAAGAAGAAGCTGTGCATTTCCAGCAGCCGTACTGTTTGGGTAATCCGTTATAACGGATTTCAGTTCCTCTGTGGTTTGCGCACTTGCAAATTTTTCACCAGATTCCTTGAGAAGGATTTTTTGCTTGGCCTGCATGAAAAAACTGATGCCGACAGCTATAACAAAAAGAATAACCAGGAAGACGGTTTTTTTCCCGTGTTTTTCCAGGAACTCCTCGGCGGAGTTTTCCGGCTTTGATGTTGGCAATACAGGTGCCTCATCGCTTGGTGTAGATGCGTTTTTTATAGCCATTTTAACTATTTTCAGGGGCTGGAGGGCAGCTAATTAGTGGTTAGGTGTGATTCAAGCACCAACTTCTGAGCGGGCGGCATCAGCCAATGGAGTGCTGAGGTAACGCTCACCGGTGGAACAGGCGATGGTGACAATGAACTTCCCGGTGTTTTCCGGGCGTTTGGCAACTTCAAGTGCCGCGCATACATTGGCGCCGGTGCTTATCCCGACAAGAATACCTTCTTCAGCAGCAATTCGCTGTGCCATTGCAAAGGCATCGTCATTGGAAACCTTCACACACTCGCTGATTTGCTCTTCATTACTGATGGGACTTTTCAAGTGGAGGTTTCCGGGAATGAACCCGGCACCAGTGCCTTGAATCTTGTGAGGACCAGGGGTGAGCTCTTCGCCGGCAAGTGTCTGGGAGATCACCGGCGAGTCGGCGGGTTCGACGGCGATGGCCTTGAATCCCGGTTTTCTAGGCTTTATAACCTCGCAGCATCCTGAAATGGTGCCGCCTGTCCCCACAGCAGAAATTAATATGTCAACCTCACCGTTGGAGTCTTCCCATATTTCCTCAGCAGTGGTTTTCTGGTGAATTTCCGGGTTGGCTGGATTTTCAAATTGCTGGGGCATCCATGCATTCTCCGTTTCTTCAACAATTTCTTGGGCTTTCTCAATCGCCCCCTTCATCCCCTTGGGACCGGGTGTAAGGACAAGTTTGGCGCCGAGCAGTGCCAGCAGGGTGCGCCGCTCCATGCTCATTGTCTCAGGCATGGTGAGTATTAAATTATAACCGCGTGAGGCGCAGACGAAGGCAAGGGCAATACCGGTATTGCCGCTGGTGGGCTCGATAATTGTGGTTTCACTGTTGATTAATCCTTGAGTTTCAGCGGCTTCGATCATTGCCATGCCGATACGATCCTTAACTGATCCCAGAGGATTAAAGAACTCGCACTTTAGGGCAATGGTTGCATCAACCCCTGCGGTGACTTTGTTGAGTTTAACTAGGGGAGTACGGCCAATTGTTTCGACAATGTTGTTGTATAATGTGCCCATGACTGGATTGAATATTACTAATGATGGCTTACCTGATGTTATCAGGGGGGGGTAAGAAATAACGGGTTCTCTTTATGTTTGCAAAGAGAAATGCCTGTGAAAAGTTGCATTACTGGCCTACTCCCCCATTTAATCCCACCTTATACCCTACAAAAGTTATGCCAAGCACGCTTGCGCACGATCGTGTGCAGTCATTGATGAAGAAAGTTCCCGCATGGGAGCATAAAAAAGATATTATTGAACGAGTTTTTGAATTCGATGATTACATGTCAGGAATGGATTTCGTCAATGCCGTCGCAGAGATTGCAGAGGGCGCGAATCACCACCCTGAGGTAATTATTGGTTATGCGAAGGTTACTGTCTGGTTAACCACTCATGATAAGGGTGGATTAACAGAAAGTGACTTTGAGATCGCTGCCCGGATTGACAATCTTGTCGATTAAGGTAATTCCGGATCTTTCCCGCTTTACAGCCTGCTAGAGATTTTCGGGCGATTGCAGCAATTCAGCCACTCTCCACAACAGCCTGCCTGCAGCACCCCCGTCCAGAATACGATGATCGAAACTCAGAGTCATCTCTGCCTCGACAACGGGAAGCCATGAAGAGCTTTCAGTGTCCCATTGGGGCTTTTGCCTTCCGTGACCGAGACCTAATACCAGGTTTTGTTCAGGCAGGGGGATTGGGGTGGCCCAGACAATACCAAAACTGCCGAAATTAGTAACCGTTGCGATCCCCGGCGGGGTTGAGGCTTCCATTGGCAGGCGACGTTTATTTGCGGCTGCCACGAGGCTTGCATATTGCTGCGTGAGGTCAATCAGAGGTTTCTTGTCCACGTCACGGATTACCGGTACCAATACCCCATCGTCAACTTCTACGGCAAACCCGATATCGATTGCATCGGGGTGGACAATCTGGTTGCCGACCAGTTGCCCGGCGTTGGCGGTGTTTTCTGAAAGTGCAAGAGCAAGCGCTCGTACGGCATAGAGTGTCGGCCCGGGTTTTGGGTTACAGCTTTTTCTGTGGCTGAGTAACTTGTCGAGGCAGACGGGCGTGCCGACTGTTGCCAGTGGGCGAGTCCAGCTGCGGCGCATGGAGTCGGCTACAGCAATGCGCATTGATGAGGCGGGAGTGGTCTTTTTCTCCTCAAGGGCACTCATGAAGGCCTCAAAATCCTCAACAGTAACACGCCCGGCGGAACCACTTCCCGCGATCCCGGAAAGGTCTGCGGCATTAAGGCCCAATTCCTGCATTCGTGCACGAAGGCGGGGGGAAATATAGGTGGCGCCCTTTGCCTTTGCCGGCACAGGGAGGCCGGGGATGGTGGGTGTTACTTCGGCGGTTTCTGGTTGATTGGTGCCGTCTTGTAATGCCTGTGTGTTGTTGCGAGGCGAGGTTTCTTTGCCTTGTTGGGCAGTTTCAGTGTTCGAGGAAGAATCCGGGTCCGTTTCCACCTGACCTATTCTGTTAGCTTCCTCTTCGCTAATCTCAAGGTAGCCAAGCACTGTGCCTACCGGGTAGCTGATGTTTATATTGGCCGAGATTTCGGCGACACGTCCCTCACATGGGGAGGTAACCTCCATGACGGCTTTTTCGGTCTCGACCTCGATAATCTCCTGATCGGCAGTGACAGAATCCCCTTCCTTAATGTTAACTGCCTTAATAGTTGCTTCAGCTATCGATTCGCCAAGCTGGGGCATGAGGATCGGGACGCGCATTGTATGAGGATTAATCTTTGAGGAGTTTCTGGATCGCAGACTTTATGGAGTTTGCGGTGGGCCTATGATAGCGCCAAAGTTCAGGGTGGTAGGGGATTGGCGTGTCACGGGCGTTGAGCTTTGCCGGGGGGGCATCGAGCAGATGGAATCCTTCAGAGGCGACTCGGGAGATGACCTCGGCGGTCACGCCTCCCCAGGGGAATGCTTCTCCCACCACCAGCATTCTTCCGGTACGGGCAACTGAACCAAGTACGGTCTCTATATCAAGGGGTTTCACGCATCGCAGGTCAACGATTTCTATTTCGTAACCATCATCGTGCAGGCTGTCGGCGGCGAGAAGGGCTTCATGTACCATTGCGCTGTATGTGATGATTGTCGCATGGCGTCCAGAGCGGGTAACACGGGCAGATTCCGCTGGGAGAGATTGCTTTGGGAGTTTTTCCGCCTTGAGGTGGTAGTAGAGATACTTGTGTTCGCAGAATATTACCGGGTCATCAGTGAAGATTGCCTCAAGCAGCATTGAATAGGCATCCTCTACGGTGGCGGGTGTCATGACAATGGTTCCCGGGTAATGGGCATAGATTGCCTCCATGCACTGACTATGAAAAGGTCCACTGCCGGGAGTGCCTCCTGAGGGTAGCCGGATTGTGATAGGGCATGGGACATTTGTTCGCCAGTAGTGCGTGGCTGCCTGGTTGACAATCTGGTTGAAGGCAACAGTGGAAAAGTCGGCAAACTGCATTTCGATAATCGGGCGCATACCCTCAATTGCCGCTCCTATTGCAAGCCCGGCCATCGCGTCCTCACTGATTGGTGCGTCTATGACGCGGTCAGGGTATTTATCATGCAGCCCTTTGGTTGCCTTGAAGGCGCCGCCAAAAGCCCCGATGTCCTGGCCGTAGATAAATACGTCCGGATCATCTTTCAGGGCAGTTTCCTGAGCATGCCTGATTGCTTCAATGTAGGTAATGCTCACTGATCTGGTAGGCTATCCCGGAATCTTTCACTGAAGCAGGCGTTCCAGTCGTGTGTGTAAGGATCCGGGGGATCCTCTCCCCCCGCCTGGAGAATGGCTTTTTCCACTTCTTCGGCGGCTTTTTCTTCCAGGTCTTTACAGAAATCCTCATTGCCCCAGCCTTCAGCGATTATGCGTTGCCGGGCCATGGTAAGGCAATCTTTACCAAGGTCTGATGAGCGCATCTGCTCGGGTATATAATGAGAATCATCGTGTTCACCATGACCGGCGAGTCGAAGCAGTTTCCCAACAACGAGTTGGGGCCCTTTTCCTGACTGGGCACGGGATAATGCCTTGTTAAACCCCTGTAGGCAGTCAGCAAGGTCCGTTCCATCAACATTGATGCCCTCAATGCCGTAACCGATTGCCCGATCCACGAGGTCCTTGCAGGCGAACTGGCGAACGGTTGGCGTTGAGTAGGCGAACTGGTTGTTGGCGATTGCGACAACCAGGGGCAGTTTTTCAATGGCGGCCATGTTCAATGCCTCATGCACTGAACCTGTGGATGTGGCTCCATCACCAATACATGTTGCGCCAACGGCATTGCCCAGTTGACCGCGGAGCCGGCGCGCAAATAGCATGCCGCAAACGACTGAGATCATGGCGCCGAGATGGGAGATCATGGCGGGAACTCCCTCACGGGGGGAACCGCGATGGATGTTGCCGTCCCGACCGCGCATGGATCCTTGGGCGGATCCCAGGTAGGTTCTCGCGGCATCGATTACCGGTTCTCCAAATGCTGCCCGGCCGGCCATATCGCGGATCAACGGGGCGTAGATATCCTTTCCCCGCTCAAGTTGAATGGCCAGCGCGGCACTGAAGGCCTCCTGGCCGCGACCAACATATACCCCGCCGACAATCTTTCCGGCGCGATAAACGCTGGCGATTTTATCCTCAAAGGTACGTGCCAGGACCATCCACCTGAAGGCATCTTTAAAAGCCTCCGGGAGGACAATTCCAACACCGGTGTTATGGGTGGCAATGTCTGCCATGCCGTTTTTTTTATGAGAACATTCTAGAGGTTCTCAGCTCAGGGGAAATGCCGATTTCAGGTGACTTTTACAGGTTGTCCGGTTTCAGGATTGGAGGCAAATTGCATTCCTATCAACTTGCTGATACCAAACTCCTCCTGAGTCACTCCGTAGATTACTTCGCAACGGTTCATTGTTCTTTTATTGTGGGTGACAATAACAAACTGGCTTTGCTGAGTAAAGCGTTCGAGTAGCTTGATAAACCGTCCTATATTTGACTCATCAAGGGGCGCATCAAGCTCGTCCAGGACACAGAACGGTGATGGTTTCACCATATAGATTGAGAATAGCAGGGCAACTGCTGTCATAGCCCTTTCCCCTCCGGAAAGCAGTGTGATGGACTGAGGCTTCTTACCGGGAGGTTTGGCAATGATATCGATGCCGCTTTCAAGCGGATCAGTTTCATCTAGGAGGAGAAGGTTTGCTTTGCCCTGTTCACCGAAGAGTTCCTTGAAGACTTCACGGAAGTTATTCCTTACCTTCTCGAAGGTGTCAGCAAAGCGTGCGCGTGTCTCGCGGTTAATCTTGCTGATCACCTTGTGTAGATGATCCTTGGAGTTGATTAAATCATCATGTTCCTTGGTGAGAAAATCATATCGTTCCTGCAATGCTTCAAACTCCTCAATGGCTTCAAGGTTTACCGGTCCCATTGAATCGAGGCGCTGCCTAAGCTCTCCAATGGTCATTTCCACAAAGTTCCAGTCCGGCTGGTCGTCTCCCGGGATGTCGGTAGGCTCTTCCCAATCCGTGTCACTTTCGGGAATGGGCAGGGAGTCATCCGTCTTGGCATTTTCTTCCTGAGCGGGAATCTCTTCGCCGGAATCTTCTTCACCGTTTCTTTTCTGGGTAATGGAGTTTTTGCGTTTTTCCCGTCGGTGGCGGGCTTTCTTTTGCTCGGTAATTGCAGTGAGCAAGGCATGACTGTCAGGTTCAAAATGCTCTAGCCTGATGTTGTAGCGCTGGCTGATTGTAGCGTTAAGATTTTCAATCCGGAGATCAATCTGGGTGACCTTCACCTCTTCCTTGCCTCTTTGTTCAGTCAGGGCGGCCAACTCCTGGCGTGCGCTGCGTAACATGCTCTCTGTATCATTCACTGCACTCTGGTGCTTGAGGCGTTGTTCTGTAACGTCTCCCAGGGCGGTGCCAAGCTCCTCGGCACTACGGGTCATGCTTTGTATCTGATCTTTTAGCGAGGAGCTTTCCGACCCCGCGGTTGTAATGCGGTCCTGATACTTGGTAACCTCGGTTTCGCGACGTGTAATTATTGCCTCGAGTTCATCCATGCGCGCCGTTATTGGAGCCTGTTGTTCCTGGAGAGCTTGTTGTGATTGCTCTTCGACAGCCATGGTGGTGCGAAGTTCAGCGATCCTCTCGGTAGATTGTGTTTCCTGGTGGCTGACTTCATTTAACTCGGCTTCGAGTTCGGAGCGCCGCCGGCTGGAAGCCTGCAATGCTTCGACAAGGTTCCTTTGTTGCTCGTCCAGTTCGCTGAACTTTATGTCTGCAGTCTCCC
>CAWVVE010000095.1:0-6988 GCA_963933075.1 uncultured Verrucomicrobiaceae bacterium
GGTGAAAGGTCACTGCTAATCTGTTTCTCCGGCTGTTTCTCCGGCTGTTTCTCCGGCTGTTTCTCCGGCTGTTTTCCGCAACCGGAGCATGCCAGGATCATTGCCATGGAGATCATTGATTTCATTCTATCCGAATGGCGGAGTGGAGATTTTCGCATGCAGCCTCGGCTGAAGGATTGTCCTTGGCGTGTACGGTGAGGAGTGCTTCCCCGGCATTAATCCTTTCGCCGACCTTGCGGATATTAGACAAACCGACCGAAAAATCAATGCCCTCGTCGACACGTTGGCGGCCGGCCCCGAGTTGCAGGGAGACCCTGCCCGCCGCTGCTGCGTCTATAGCCAGGATTTCACCTGAAGCGCGCGACATTAGGTCTTTTTTTACCGTTGCCTCGTGCAAGGTGGAAAAGCGTCCAATGTCCTCCGGGGAGCCGCCCTGTTGTTCCACGATTTGAAGGAACTTGTCATAGGCGTTACCGTTGGCAAGCTGGTCATTGAGTTGTTGCCGGGGTTTACCACTCAACTTCATGGCCAGTTCAATGGTGATACGTACAAGGTCATCAGGTCCTTCACCCTTCAGGGTGGCAATTGCCTCGGAGACTTCGAGGGCGTTGCCGACAGCATGTCCCAGCGGTTCATTCATTGGGTTATATGCAACTTGTGTCTGAACCCCCATCATTTCCCCGACACTCTGCATTGATGCTCCCAGGGATTGGGCCTCCGCCTCGGTTTGCATAAAGGCACCGGATCCGAACTTGACGTCAAGGATGAGATGATCCAGTGACTCCGCCAGCTTTTTGCTCATGATGCTCGCCACGATCAGCGGTTGTGAGGGAACGGTTGCGGTGACGTCACGTAATGCGTAAAGTTTTTTGTCTGCGGGGGCGATGTCAGCGGTTTGCCCCATCATGACGACTCCGATTGCCTCAATTTGAGCGAGAGCCTGTTCTTTGCTGAGATTGACATTAAATCCCGGGATGCTTTCTAGCTTGTCGAGTGTTCCGCCGGTGATGCCAAGTCCGCGACCTGAAATCATCGGGATTATTAATTCGGAGTCGCAGGCAAGCAGCGGTGCAAGCACGAGGGACACCTTGTCGCCTATACCTCCGGTGGAATGCTTGTCGACCACTCTGCGCGTTCCCTTGCCCGGATGGCTGAGGACTTCGCCGCTCTCCAGCATTGCCCGGGTCAGTGAGAGCGTTTCATCACTGCTCATGCCATTGAAGTACACCGCCATGGCAAGCGCACTTATTTGGTAATCAGGTATTTCTCCCGAGGTAAAGCCTTCAACCACGGCCCTGATTTCCGCATCGGTAAGGCTCTTGCCGTCACGTTTCTGTTCTATCAGGGAAGGAATGTGCATTCCGTGGATGCCTTAGCAGGTTATCGAGAAATGATTGCGCAGGAGATGACTTACATAAGTGAAGTCTTGATGACTGCCCGTGCACCTGGGAGGCTGCTGACCTTTTAATTCCAGGGTCGGAACCTGTTCGCGGGTATGGTCGCTTCCGTGCCATGTTGGATCGTTGCCGTGGTCTGCGGTTATGACAAGCAGGTCCGCGGGATTTATTTTTGGGAGGAACTTGCCCAGCCATGCATCAAATTCAAGAAGGCAGGAGGCATAACCCTCCGGATCACGGCGATGGCCGTGAATCATGTCAAAGTCTATCAAGTTAACGAAGAGCATCCCGTCCTGGGCCAGATCCCAGGCTCTTTCCACGGCGAGCATTCCGGCAGTGTTTGATGCGGTTGATATTGAATGAGTGATACCTCTTTCGGCAAATATGTCGTTGATTTTGCCGATGGCGGTGACGGGGATACCTGCTGAGTCTAACTCATCAAGAATTGTTCGGGGTGGCGGCATTGAGAAATCGCGCCGGTTTGTGCTCCGCTGGAACGATCCTTGGCTGCCGGTAAAGGGGCGAGCAATGACCCTTGCAATTCTGAACTGGTCACAGTGCTGCCGTGCCATTTCACAGAATGAATAAAGCTTCTGAGGAGGGATGATTTCCTCGTGGGCGGCAACCTGGAAGACTGAATCTGCAGAGGTATAGAGGATGGGTCGGCCCGTCTGCATGTGTTCCTCGCCAAGTTCATCAAGAATAACCGTGCCGCTTTGTGCATAATTACCGATGAAGCGCATATTTGCTTCATTTTCAATGGCAAGGACCAAGGAGTCCGGGAATCGCTTGAACGTTGTAAAGGCCTCAGTTGTGATCACTCCGGCAATCTCCCAGTGTCCGGTGGTGGTGTCCTTTCCCATGGATGCAGAGCGCATCCATCCGTAGCCTGATCCGGGAAGCATATTGGCCGGGGTGATATTTCGCTGATGGGCGAGGGATAAGCCCAATGACTCAAGGTGTGGCAATCTGAGTTGCGGAGAGTGTTCGCAGATATGGCCCAGTGTGTCGGCGCCATGGTCGCCGTAATCTGCAGCATCAGGGGCGCCTCCGATACCCAAGCTGTCCAGGACAATCAGTATTGCGCGCATCGCGCCTAGGTTCCGACAGGATGCCAGAGAGTTTTGAGTTCCACGGAGTCCAGTATGAAGTAGGGGTTGCGTCCCGTTTTTCCGGACCAGGATGCTTCGCGAATGTTACGGATGGTCACCCTTTTGAGGTTGGTGGAACTTCCTTCCTTCAGGGTGGATGCAATGGCATCGTCGCCTGAGCCGTCGATAATGGCATTGATATCCATGTGCTGGGCAAAATGTGGAGCAAGCTCGGCGCGAGAACCCGAGAGCAGGTTGATAACCCCCCCTGGAACATCGCTGCTGGCGATAACTTCAGCAAGGGTGATTGCCGGGAGCGGGCATTTCTCGGACACCAGAACGACAGCCGAGTTTCCACTGAGGATCACTGGTGCAATCAGCGTGGCAAGTGCCAATAAGGCTGGCTTGTCAGGACAGATAACACCGACAATTCCAGTTGGTTCAGGAATGGAGAAGTTGAAGTGGGAACTGGCTACAGGGTTGGTTGATCCAAAAACCTGGCTGTATTTGTCGGCCCATCCTGAATAATAAAGGATGCGGTCAATCGTGGCATTGATCTCGGATTTTGCAGTGGCTGTACTTACCCCGCTACAGTCAGAGATTTCCGAAGCCATCGAGGCTGCCCTGCCTTCGAGCATCTCGGCGATGCGGTAGAGAATTTGCCCCCGAAGGTAGGATGATTTTCCAGCCCATCCAGGTTGAGATTTGCGTGCAGCAACAACCGCGTCTCGCAAATCCTTGCGTGATGCCTGGCAATAACTTGCTAGATGCTTGCCCGATTTCGGGTGGTTCACGGTCAGGTATCTGCCGCTTTCTGTCCGGGGAAATTTTCCCCCGACAAACAATTTATAGGTTTTAATGATACCTGCCCGACGCTCTTTCTGGTTCATCTTGGTGACGGGAACGGCTAAGCATTCTCTCGGATGTGAATCCATGCATGCACGTGGGGGTCTCCCCGGAAAAAGCAAACCATCGACGGGCCCTCGATCTGCCAAACGTCCCAAACGCGATCTTTGCCGATGTCAGCCTTTTCAAAAAAGGCCATGTGCAAGTGCTCGAATCCAGCTTTTTCTATTAGTTGCATGGCTTCTTTTGAATCTTTCTTGCGGTAAGGGGCAAGGATGTCACTGATGGTATCCTTAACCTTCTCCTTTTGGTCTGAGGTAAGTGCAGTCATCGGGATTCCCTCTAGCCCTTTCTTTTTTCCGGTTAGCTCCACGGTCTTGGTTCCTTCCTCGTCCCTTGCCTCATCAAGAAGTGCAATCTTTCGTTGCTTGCCATCGAGCATTTCAAAGACCTCGTTGGCCTTTTTGGCCTGGTACCAGTATGCGTTACCGGGATGGTCGGGCTTCTCGTTGAATCCCTGTGCGGCATGTCCATAGAATATGGGACCGCCAAAGGCACTGCCCTCAACCGAGTCGCCATCGCAGCGGCGTGTACAGTGCCGCCCGGTGAGAACAAATTCAAACTTGCCGGTTCCCGGTTTACCAAAGAGTGCTATCGAGGAATCGCCGAAGCCTGCCTGACCACTGTCACTGACAACTTGTTTATAGACGGTTTCGGCATATTCCTCGCTGTGAATGCCCATGAATATATCTTTAACAAGAGCCTGTTGATCGGGTGTAAACGAGTTGCCGAGTCGGGGCTTGGTGATGTGCCAGTTGTTGTTGACTTTCAGGCGCAGAGAATGATCGAAATCGAAACAGATGGCCTTGCGCTGCTTGTCGTCAAGGCTCTTGAAGAGCTGCGTTACCAATGTTTCTGGAGAGTCAGCCTTTGGCTTTGCAGCATTTACATGCCCTGGAAGAGCTAGGCCTGCGCTGCCGGCCGCTGCAGCAGCGAGGAATCTGCGGCGCTCCATCTTGGGCGGGTGGTTTTCATTTTGCATGATTTAATAGTAGCCCCTACAAAGCTGGAGTGCGAGCAGGAATGAAAACATGTTGCATGTCTTGAATACTCAGGCGCAGTAGGCGATGGTGGTCGCTATGCAGACCTTTCCAACAATTATTGCGGCGATATTTGTGGCGGCAGCGGTAGTCTCTCCCTGTCTCTCTCATGCCAACCCGGATCAGAAGGAGATTGTTCCTGTTTATGACCTGCAGGGCACCCTTACCGAGTCGGGTAATGTGAGTGCCAGCATTCTTGACCTGAATTTTTCAAGTGCACGACCGTTGACATTTTTTGAGCTGGCTTCGAGCATCGCGGCGGCTGCGAATGACGAGAATGTGCCGGCTGTTGTGCTCGACATCGATTCGGCAGGCCTGGAGTTGGCCCAGATACAGGAGCTTCGGAGGTTATTGATGCTGCTTCGAAAAGAAGGGAAGGATGTTTATCTTTACACGGAGAACTTGAACAATTCCACGGCTCTGCTTGGCAGCGTGGCCAATCATCTTACCCTCATGCCGGCGGGAGGAGTTGATTTCAGCGGCCTTTATTCCGAGTCGATGTATTACAAGGGTTTGTTCGACAAGGTGGGAGTTAAAGTTGATGTCGTTCATATAGGTGATTTCAAGAGTGCAGGTGAGACGTTCTCAAGGGAAGGCCCGAGCAGGGAGGCGCAGCAGCAGAATGCTGAGTTACTTGATGCACTTTATGCTGAACTCATTGAAGGAGTAGCGACTGCCAGGGGGTTAAGCGCAGATCAGGTGAGGGCTCTGGTTGATGAGGGTGCAATGAGTCCGAAACGCGCAAAAGCCGCCGGGTTGGTCGATGCCCTTGCCTACAGGACAGACTTCATTCGCGATATCCGGAAAAAATACAGTGAAGCGGATTTTGATAAAGGTTACAAACTTCCTGACCTTGAAGGACCGCAGGTGGACGGCCTTCTTGACCTGATGAAACTCATGTTCAAGAGCTCTGGCGCCAAGCGCCCAAAGGAGGAATACATCGCGCTTATACCTATGGAGGGCGCTATTTCAGATGCATCCGTCAAGCCTGTCAGGACCGAGCTTCTGCGGGCTGCGCGTGACGAAAAGTGCAAGGGTGCAGTAATGCGGGTTAATTCACCCGGCGGTTCCGCGCTTGCCAGTGATGTTCTGTGGGAAGCAACTACCGAGTTCAAGGCAAGCGGCAAACCTTTTGCAGTATCCATGGGCGGAGTTGCAGCAAGCGGGGGTTACTATATATCCGCAGGCGCTGACCGTATTTTTGCAGAGCGTGGCACTGTTACCGGGTCTATTGGGGTTGTGGGGATGAAGATTGCCGTAGAGGGCGTCATGGAAAAAGCTGGGATTCGGGTGCATGGCCAAAAACGGGGAAAATTTGCCGATTTCTCATCAATGTTCCGGCCAATGAGCAAGGAGCATATTGAGGTTACGCGTCGTTCGATGCTTGATGTTTATGCGATTTTCAAAAAGAGGATAATGGACGGTCGCGGTGAGCGCATAAAAGGGAAGCTTGAGCAGCTTGCGGGTGGTCGGGTATATGCCGGATCCCGGGCATTGGACATTGGGCTTGTGGATCAAATAGGCGGAGTGATTGATGCCATTGATTACGTGGCGGCTCAGGCGAATCTGGAGTCTGCACCGGTTCAGCTTTTGCCGGAGGCCAGGGGCAGTTTTGACGGGTTGTTCGGGGCGCCTGCTGAAGAGGATCCCAACGGGGAATTTATCGGTAACCCGCGGCAGGGGGGGCAGGGAATTGGCGTTGCCGACCGGTTACGTCAAACAGGTATTATGGGGCTCCTTGATACAAACATGAAGAGATCTATTGGCGAGGCATTACAGCTCATTGAGGCTGCCAGGGAAAACAACATCATGCTTATAGGACCGTCCCTTAATGTCCGGCTTGATTGACCGCTATTGCAGTTAAACGGAGAGGGGATTGTGCGATGCCTGATCGGGGCTAGGTCATGCTGCCCGGGTCGAGGGCTGCTTCCAATTGCTCCGCGCTGATGCCAAGGTCTCCTAATTGCTCAGTGCAAAGCTGGCGCACCGTTTTTCCCGTAGTCACAGACTCCTTGGCGATTGTGGCGGCGACTTCGTAACCGATCGTAGGAGCAAGGCTTGTTACCATTGAGAGGGAGTATTCGATAAGTTCGTTGCAGCGTTCCTCGTTTGCTTCAATGCCCTCGACACAGCGCTCACGGAAGATTTTACATACATTGGTGAGCAGGCGGATTGATTCCATTACGCAGCGAGCCATTAACGGCATGAAGACATTAAGCTCAAGGTGGCCGTTTGCACCGCACCAGGTAACCGTTGAGTTATTTCCAAAAACGCGTGCTGCTACCATTGTCACAGCTTCACTCATTACCGGGTTGACTTTTCCCGGCATAATTGATGATCCTGGCTGGGTCGCGGGGAGTTTAATTTCTCCGACCGCACAGCGGGGACCGGAACCCAGCAGGCGCAGGTCGTTGGCAATCTTGAATAGACTGGTGGCGATGGTGTTGAGGTGGCCATGACATTCGACCAGAGCATCCTTGGCTGCCTGTGCTTCAAAATGGTTCTCGGCTTCTCGGAATTCAATCCCGGTTTTTTCGGCAATGAATTTGATGGC
>CAWVVE010000096.1:0-6928 GCA_963933075.1 uncultured Verrucomicrobiaceae bacterium
TGAGCGCCGGCGTGCCGACTTGATGCATGTATATTTTGGGCATACCGGGGTTCATTTGCTGCCATTTATAAAGCGATGGCCCAATCCGACAGTGGTTTCCTTTCACGGGATGGACATCCAGCCGCGCGAGGGGCAACCAGGTTATCTGGACAACCTGAAGGAACTGCTGCAAACCGTTCCGTTCGCAATGGGCAGATCCAATTCGCTCAAGGAGGGTATGCTTGCCCTTGGCTTGCCGGAAGAGCGGTTTCGAATGAATCGCACAGGAATTCCCCTGGAAAATTTTCCCTTTCGTCAACGTGAAGTGCCCGATAAAGGGAGGTGGCGAATTGTGCAGGCGTGCAGGCTTGTTGAGAAAAAGGGGATCGACATTTCCCTGAAGGCTTTTGCCGGATTTGTTAATCATTACCCCAACGCTCAATTCACCATTGCCGGCGAGGGTCCTCTCCTCGAGCCGATGAAAATACTTGCGGACCAACTCGGCCTTGGAGAGGTCGTGGAGTTCACCGGGTTTCTCAGCGAAAAAGAGCTTCGTGATCTTTATTGGCGAAGCCATATCTTCCTTCACCCGAGCCAAATGACCGCTGATTTTAATCAGGAGGGTATACCCAATTCTATGCTTGAGGCAATGTCGACCGGCTTGCCGGTTGTCGGTACCCTTCATGGAGGCATCCCTGAAGCTGTAGAGCACGGGAAGACAGGGCTGTTGTCAGCAGAGCGTGATGTGGATGGCTTGTTGGATGGAGTCATGGCCCTGGTTTCTTCTCCTGATACCTGGGCGGACATGGGTGAATGTGCGTCCAAGTCCATGCTTGAGAACTTTGAACGAACGGCTCAAGTTGCAAAGCTTGAGGACGTTTACAGAGAGGCGATGGAATTAAGGCATGCCAAATAGCGTTACCTCGAGCGCGGACAAGCGTATGTTGGTTGTCAGTCTTTGCGGAACTTATCTCAAGCCTGAGATGCAGAGTCTCTATCGCCAAATTGTCGGTTTGCGTGATCACCGGAATATTGTATTCGCTGAACAAGTCGCAAATCTTGAGATGTTTCCATGCGCGCAACTTGTGGTAATGGAGAAGCAATCCAGGCCGAGACCGCGAGGTAACTTTCTCTTGCGCTTTTGGTATAAACACATCGTCAAGCGCTGGCCGCCTCCGAGGCCAATCGGCCTCGCCGGTCGCGGCATTGAATACTATCATCCTTACGACCTGGTTGATCTCCTTGAGAGGCACAGGCCTGATCTTGTCCACTGTTACTATGGGCACAAGGCAGTCAAATATCTCAAGATGTTGAAGGCTGCGGATGTTCCTTTTGTCATTTCATTCCATGGCGTGGATGTGGTGAAATTCATCGATCAAGAGGGCTACAAGGAGAAGCTGCTTTGTTCCTTTGAGGCAGCAGAACTTGTGATGGCAAGGAGCGTATCGTTACTTCAGCGGTTGCTTGAGCTTGGGTGTCCTGCCGGGAAATTGCGACTTAATCGGACTCCGATACCCCTTGAAAACATCACTTTTACTAGAAGGGTGGCACCTGAAGATGGAAACTGGCGCCTGGTGCAGGCGTGCCGGTTGATTTCCAAAAAGGGGATTTTCACCATTCTTGAGGCGTTAGTAGAGCTTATTAAACGGTGGCCGAAGTTGAGATATTCGCTTGCCGGGGTTGGTCCTGAAAGTGAGGAGATACAGAGGGCGATTGCCCGGCACGGGCTAAAGGATCACGTGGAAATGCTTGGCTGGCTCTCACAGGATGAGTTGCAGGGTGTTTATGACAAGGCTCATATTTTTCTTCATCCCAGTGAGTTGACGCAGGAGAACGATCAGGAGGGAGTGCCCAATTCGATGCTGGAGGCCATGGCGGCCGGACTGCCTGTCGTTGCCACTTACCACGGAGGGATTCCGGAGGCGGTTACCAGTGGAGAGGACGGTTATCTTGTGGCAGAGCGAAGCCCGGAAGATCTGGCTAAGGCCCTGGCCAAACTGATGTCAAGCCCGGATGAACTGGAAAGGTTTTCAACGAGCGCTGCAGAGTCAGTCCGCAGCAAATTCGGGTTCGAGAACCAAATTGCTAACCTTGAGGATATTTATCGCGAGGCCCTTGGCTCACCAAGGGTGGCTGGTGACATGACTCCGGCACTGGCATCAAGTTCTGGTGAGGGCCATGATAATGACACCGCCAACGCCGAGGAAGGCTCCTGACAGGGCAAGTGGCCGGATACGATCACCCTCAAAGAAGTAAGCCAGGGGGATCAGCAGCAGTGGGCTCGTTGCAGTAACCGCCATTGCCTCACCGCTGGTCAGTGTCTTGAGTGATTGCTGCAAGCAACTCACGCCGAGGACCGGGCCAAAAATAGCGGCAAGAATAAGCCAGCCGGCAATAGTTTTTTTATTTGAACTTGGTTGAGAAAGTTTCCCCCGTGCCCGTTTCCACAGCCAGACAAGTGCGAGGCAGAAGAGCCCTGCACTTACGCGCTGGAAGGCCTGACTGACGCCATTTATCACTATCCCTGAAGAATCTGCAATTTTTTCAGCGTGTCGACTGATTGATGCTCCAATGCCCTGTCCTACACCGGCTATCAGTGCGGCAATGATGCCGAGTCGAAAAGATCCCTGTCGTATTTCCGGATTTTTGGAGCTGAGCAGGGCGATTCCAAGACCACAAAGAATGATAATTATTGATCCCCATTGCCATATTCCTATTGCGTCATCAAGCACGAGCCAGTCAGCAAATGCTCCGACGATTGCGCTGAGACTGAAATTGATGAGGATGGTCAGGCGTGAGCCTATTCTGGAAAATGCGGCAAAGAGTGCAATGTCACCAAGGCCGAATCCTACGACTCCACTAAGCAAAAGCCATGAAGATGCCAGTGGGTGGAAGCTGCTTGGCTGAAAAATCGCGGTGAGGACTCCAAGAATCAGGCAGGCAATGAGGAGCCTGTAATAATTTGCGGAGACTTCGTCCAATAACTTAGTGATGCGGGTATTGAAGACCGCTGAGAAGGCAAAGAGAATTGCGGTGATGATGGCGAAAGTCATCTATGCTGTTAAATTTGACAGGATTAAATGCATTTGAGCAGGCATGATAGTTTCTTTCGTGTAACTTCGGGATTTATTTTCCGCTTGTTCAAGTAATAAAAAAGCAATCATGGATTCACCTTTTCCCCCATCCCAGGAGACGGTATGGATTAATGGACAGCTTCTATCTGAAGATGATGTCAACATTTCACCCTTTGACCATGGATTGCTGACAGGTGATGGAGTATTTGAGACGATGGTTGCCCATGGAGCAACCCCCTTTGCCTTTACCCGCCATTACAGACGCCTTGAGCGATCGGCGTCTTTCTTCGGGCTCAGGATACCTGATGCAGAAAGTCTGCAGCAGGCATGCAGTGACGTCGCGCGTGCTAATCGTGTGGATCCGGCAAGGATCCGTGTGACGGTCACCGGAGGTCGTGCTCCCCTTGGTTCAGAAAAAGGAAATTCCCAGGAAACAATCATTGTGGCCGCTGGCGAATTGCCTCAACAGCCTGAAATAACTCAGGTTGTTACTGTTCCCTATGCCCGCAATGAACATGGGGCATTGGTGGGGCTCAAGACCACTTCGTATGGAGAGAATGTTGTTGCGCTTGCTTATGCGCGAGAGAAGGGGGCTCGTGAAGCAATCTTCGGTAATGTTAAGGGTGACCTTTGCGAGGGGACTGGGAGCAATATTTTCATTGTGAAAAACGGAGAGTTGATAACTCCTCCGCTTGCAGCGGGTTGCCTGCCAGGGGTGACTCGTGCTTTGGTTATCGATTTATGCGCAGCGGCCAACATCAAGCTGCAGCAGATTGATACGCCTTTAGCCTGCTTGGAGGAATCAGATTCAGCATTTCTGACTTCAACCCTCCGTGGAGTCCAGCCAATTGCCAGAGTGAATGGCAAGGAGCTAAAGGAGGTTGGGGGCGGATTTGCCGCAAGGCTCCAGAGCGACTTCCGTGAACTCTGCGACAGTCAGCTTGACCCCTGATTTAAAGTGCCGTCCGCGATTCATCCGGGGGCCGGTCCTTTTTCTCAGATGGAATGAAGCTGAAAAATATCACCAGCATAGCGGCAAAAGCGAGCATTGCTGCAGTGAAAATAACCTGGGTTGACCCGTAGGCATGAGCTATCTCACCGGCAAGGAGGAAGCCGATCAGTCTGGCGGGAACCGTAATAACAATCGTGAATGCGCCATGGATGGAATTGCGAAAACTGTCACCAGCGACGCGATCAAGATATATTACAGGGACAACAAACATGGCGAGTATTTCAAGCCCGTGAACCAGCTGAATGAGTATCGAGGTAGTAATGTTAGGGAAAGCGGTCAACAGGGCAAGGCGTGTTCCCATTGTCGCCAGACCAAGGATCATAATACCCTTGAGCTTAATGAGTCGCCTGATAGGGCCAAGTCCAAGGAGATAGCCAATCTCGATCCCCACCCCGATTGCGGTAATCAGGGGAATCCACCTGAGGTCAATCCCTACCTCGTCGATAAAGAAAATAGAAATGTAAGGATAATAGCAGTTTGCAGCGATATACACCAGGAATAGCCCTGCGCACATCGGCAATGTTGAGCGCGAAAATATAACGCGCATTGCTTCCCGGGTCGGTGTTTCATGGCTGGCAGATTGCTTAATCCTGCATGGCTGGAGGGCAAAGGTGCCAAGAAATGCCATGAAGCACCAGCTGATTGCGCACCAAAGCGCTTGGATTGCGCTAGAGGGGGAATCTAGGACAAAGAAAAGGGCGATGGCTGGCAGCATGAATCCAGCCGATCCCCAAACGCGCACAAATTGGTAATCGTTACCCGGCGAACTTTCCAGTGGTTGATGATTGCGCATCGCGTTGAAGTAGTAACCATCGAGTAAGGGGAGGGTGGGTATAAATATGATGCTGTATGCAGCCCATGCCAGGGTGACAGGTATTGGATCCTGTGAATAATAGACTGCGCACAGGGAGACGGCTGTAAGCGCAAAGATTGCGCGGAGGATTTTGCGCGTATCGAAATTGCGATCGGCAAGGAAAGTCATTATTGCCGGAGAGAACAACATCCCCACACTTGAAATCGCAAGGGTGATACCTATTTCTCTTGCCTCAAAATTTTTAGAATCCCTGAGAATCAAGGCAAGCAGGGGGCCGAGACTCCCTAATACCCCGTAACTGAGAAAGAATTGTGCCTTAATGGCAAAAAGGCTCATCAGGAAATCTAGATAACTCGATTTTCAGGATTGCCGTCCAGAAATGTGCGCAGGTTATTGACGATACCTTTCAGAAGACGGGTCCTTGCCTCGTGTGAAGTCCAGGCTGAGTGCGGTGTTATGAGCAGGTTTGGAATATCTTCTGCCAGTAATGCGTGCCCGACTTGAGGAGGTTCCTGGGAAATTACATCAAGGGCAGCTCCGGCAATACTTTTTGAATGAAGGGCATCGATGAGTGCGGATTCTTCAATTAATTCACCGCGCCCTGTATTAACAAGAAATGCGGTTCCCTTCATCAATCCAAGAGAGGTTGAGTTGATCATGTGGCGTGTTGATTCTGTCAATGGACAGTGAAGAGAAATTGCGTCGCTTGATGAAAAAAACGGGTCGTGGGCAATACGTGGCCATTCAGGATGCCTGTCTGTCAGTGATCCCTTGCGCGCCAGGACTTGAACATTCATCCCGAGAGTTTCCAGGGTTTCGCCCAGTAAACATCCAATGTTCCCGGCTCCTGCAAGACCAATGATTTTCCCGCTCATCTCAGTCATTGGGTGGGCGAGTCTTGTGAAAATCGGGCTTTCTGCCCACAGGCCAACCTCGGTGCTGTAGCGGTGTGTGTTTCCGGCAAGGTTCAGCAACAGGCTGAGTGCGTGCTGCGCAACGCTGGCTGTGGAGTAGCCGGCAACATTAGTTACGGCAACATTTTGTGCTTTTGCCGCGTTGAGGTCAATATTGTTGACGCCCGTTGCGCATACGATGATTAGGTCAAGGACTTCAGTATGATTTAGCATTTCCGCATTGAGCACGACCTTGTTTGTGATGACCACGTTAGCTCCTGAAATCCTTTCCGTGACTTGATGGCTGGCGGTGGTCGCGTGAAGGGTTAAGGAGCCGAATTGCTGCAGTATTGAGAAATCAATATCACCGGCGTCCATGGTGGATGAATCAAGAAAGACGATGCGTGGCTTTTCTGGCATGTGATGAGGATTTATCTTCTTAAGATTGCACGGATGTGAATGGCAGGGGAATAGTACATTTATATACGTTGACTGGAAGCATTACGACCGGGATTAGTCAGTAACAGGTGATTTTTTCATGTTAGAGGAATTGAGAAAGAGGGAGATTGAGATGCGTCCAATAAGGGTGGGCTTGATTGGCGCCGGAGCCATGGGTATCGGCATAGCTTGGCAGGTCAATCGCACCCCGGGGATGCAGCTTGTTTTTGTTGCGGATATCGACATTTCAGCTGCAATCCGGGCAGCTCGATCCACAGATCTACAGGAGCGGGAACACAATAAAATTTCGGACGTGGCGACTCTTCACGAAAATGGCGAGGTGATTGTTACCGGTGATCCACTTGGATTAATCCGGCAGTCTGGGGATCAGCACCTGGATGTAATTATTGAGGCGTCCAATACCGTTGGCCCTGCTGCTCGTTATTGTCTCCAGGCAATAGAGAGCGGTTTGGATGTGGTGTTGATGAATGCCGAGGTTGACCTGGCCCTTGGCTTTCTCCTTCAATATCACGCGGAAAGAAAAGGCGTTGTGGTGACCAGTGACGCCGGTGACCAGCATGGTGTGTTGCGCAGGATGATAGACGAGATACGGCTCTGGGGCTTTGAGCTTGTCCAAGCCGGAAACATCAAAGGGTATTTAAACCGTTATGCAACGGCGCAATCCCTCAGGGATGAGGCTAAAAAGAGGAACTTGAGC
>CAWVVE010000097.1:0-6879 GCA_963933075.1 uncultured Verrucomicrobiaceae bacterium
AGCCCTGGTGGCGATCGGATCACTGCGCAGCAACCTTGGTGATACCATTGAGCTGAAAGCCAAGGAATTGCTTGGTGCCGACCTGTCATTGCGTTCCCGGCAGCCTTTTCATGAAGGACACCTTGGGCAAGGATCTGAAAAGCAGCTTTCCGCGCGGCAAGCAGGTGCCGCCGGGATCATCAAGGAGTTATCCGGTGAGCGCGCCCTTGAGGTGAGCTTCATGGCGATGATTTTTTTCCCTCGCGATGAGGGGTCAAGGCTGGTTAATGTGCGTGCTGTTGACCCGATCTACCCCTTTTACGGGGATGTTACTACTGAACCGGTCGATGCCTGGGAAAAGTTCAGGCGCGGGAAGGGCATCGTTCTGGAAGCGGCAATAGCTGAGCAGTTTGGAGTTGTGCCAGGTGATATTGCGCGCATTGGGAAGCTGGAGTTGCCGGTAGCCGGGGTGTTTTCAAAGCCGCCTCCCGCAGCATCGGCGTTCGCGGTTTTTTCGCCCGCGGTATTTATGCCGCGCTCAAAAGTATGGCAAACAGCGGCGATTGGTATCCAGAGCTTTCCAAACTACCGCATTCATTTCAGGGACCCGTCACTTACCGCTGAACAGGTTATACTGGATGAAAAGGAGAAGAAGATTCTTCGCCGCGCAGGGATCAGGGCGGAAACTGTAGAGGATCGTAAAAAGGGGCTGGGCAAGATGCTGGATCGTCTTTACAGCTTTCTAAGCCTGATAGGATTCGTGGCCCTGCTTCTTGGTGGTGTGGGGATTGCCAGTGCCATGCATGTGCATATCAGCGCGCGCCTGAAAACGGTGGCAACACTGCGTTGCCTCGGATGTTCACCGGCGCGTGCCACCGCGGTTTTCCTGGCCCAGGGCATTGCGCTCGGAGTATGTGGATCGCTTACCGGTGCCATTTTTGGGGTTGTATTGCAACAATGTGTGCCGCGCTTGTTCCTCAATGAACTGCCTTTTGACATATCCCTTGAGCCGGTTCCTGAAGAGATCCTGTTGGGAATTGGAATAGGTTGCCTTATTTCGATTAGTTTTGTCCTGTTGCCTCTTTTGAATGTGCGTCGTGTGTCGCCGCTTTCGGCTTTGCGCGGCCAAGCCGAATTTAGATCAACAAGATGGCGTGACCCGTATAGCTGGATGGCCATCACGGTTGTCGTCGCTGCGCTGAGCTTACTGGCGGTAAAACTAAGTCCATCAAGCAACCCCATGCTGGGTATCGGGTTCATGGTTGCCCTTGGCCTGATTCTTTTGGTCCTGATGCTGGTTGCCAAGGCAATCACCTGGATTGCTCGCAGGTTGGTAAGTATCCGCTGGCCTTATGTCCTGCGTCAGGGCTTGGCCAATCTGCATCGTCCGCGTAACCAGACATCCTTGTTTCAGCTCTCCGCAGGTCTTGGAGTCTGCCTGATAGTTACCCTGTTGCTTCTCCAGGGAATGCTCATTACACAACTCGGGGTGAAGACACTGGAAGGCAAGGCGGACACCTTCCTGATCAATGTGCAACCGGGGCAAACCCGTGGTGTCCTTGAAATCATGGAGTCATTGGAACTCACCGCAGAGGACAATGCGCCCATTGTCATGATGAGGTTGAAGGGTATCAGGGGACAAACCGTGTCTGAACTGCAGAAGCAGGCGGAGGGGGATAAAATACCTGATTGGACAAAGCGGCGTAATTTTCGCTCTACCTACCGCAGCAAGATGGTTGCCAATGAGAAGATCGTGCGGGGAGAGTGGGTGGGCAGCATGACTGCCGAGCCAGGGAATGGGATGATACCGGTCTCAGTGGAGGAAGGTATTGCAAATGACTTGAAGATTGATGTTGGCGACATGCTCACGATGAGTTCCGGAAAAAGAGACCTTACGCTGAAGGTCGCCAATATACGCTCAGTGGAGTGGGGGGAACTCGGGCTTAATTTCTTCTTTGTTTTTCCTGAAGGAGCGCTGGAGGAGTTGCGTGCCTTTAATATCATCACGACACGGGCTGGAAGCGGTGCACAGACAGGACGATTGACGCGAAGGGTGGTTAAAGAGTTTCCGAACATTACCCTGATTGATGTCTCTGCGATTATTGATACGGTGCGTGAGATTGTTGACCAGGTCGGCTGGGTAATCCGCTTCATGGCCCTGTTTACGGTTTTTACCGGGATAATTATCCTTTTCGGCACTATCCTTTCAGGGAAGGAGAACCGTATTGAAGAGAGTGTGCTGTTGCGGACGCTTGGTGCTTCGCAATCACAGATTCTGCGTATTCTGATTACAGAATATGTGATGCTGGGATTGTTTGCGGGCCTGGCAGGAGTATTTCTTAGCGGTGTTGCCACCTGGGCGCTTGCTGTTTTTGTATTCGATCTTGATTACGTTGCCAGGATATGGCCAATGCCGGTATCCGTGGCAGTGCTTGTTTGCTTTACCGTTGCAGTCGGCCTGCTGATGAGTCGCGGTATTAGTCGTCACCCCCCGCTTGAAATATTGCGTTCCGGGGGAAGCTAGGTTTTCCGCCCCGGGGCAACCAGCCAGCGTATACCATATGCCGGCAGCAGGATATGCGGTGGTTCCAGTGTTGCATTGTCGTCAAAAAGATCCCGGGCATCCTCAAGTGGGAAATCCTCAGGAATTATGCAGCCACGTGATTCATGGGATAGATTGTGCAGGGTAAGCGCCCGCTGGCCGGTTTCGTGATTCTCGCGCAGAACCGCAAAAATATGCCGCCCGAGATCAAGCACAGTATTTGCAGCAGCAGGATGGAATGCACTGTTTGATTGCCTTGCCTTCAGCAGGATCATCAGTTGGTTAAATATGCGCGAGCGCAGCGACTGTGGGTCATCAAGGGCATCCATGATTTGATCGAAGTCGAGCTTTTCCCGGTTAATGCGGCGTTTAATTCCTGATTTTTCAGCTCCCTGCCTGTCATTGCGTGATCCCAGCAGGCAATGAATGTAGATTGCCGGAATGCCCGCCAGGGCCATCGGGATTGCCTGGGAAACGAGGAATCGTCGCATTTGTATTTCATCATCGGGATTTTCCTCGTTAGGATTATTGACGGCGTCAAAAAACGTGATGTTCAACTCGTAAGGTGACTGGCTGCCATCCGGGTTGGAGCGTGCGCTGACTGCGCCGCCATGCTTAACGGTCAGGTCTGTCAGGACTTCCCGTTGTTCCCGGGTGAGGATTCCTTCAGTTGGACGCATGCCAATTCCGTCATGGGTAGAGGTTATATTCAGGTATGTGCAGCGATTGGCGGGAGGGATGAGGCTGCCTGCCCACCGGGTGAGGGGTTCTGCATCGCCGGTTGCCAGCCCGTAGAGGATGAGTGGTGCCAGGGTGAAGTTGTAAATGATTTGTGCCTCGTCGCCCTGATTACCGAAGTAAGTAAGGTTTTCGGCGTGCGGGACATTGGTCTCCGAGAGAATTGTCACGTGTGGTGCGGTAATATCCAGGACCAGGCGAACGATTCGGATGAAGGCGTGGGTTTGGGGCCGATGGACGCAGTTTGTACCGCTTTGTTTCCACATGTAGGGAATGGCATCCAGGCGGATCATGGAAGCGCCTTTTGCCGCGTAAAAAAGCACCACGTCCAGTATTTCAAGAAGAACAGCCGGATTGGATAAATTAAGATCCACCTGATCTTCAGAAAATGTCGTCCACAAGCGCATTTCGCCATTCTTTCCCTGGTAGCCGTGGAAGAGTTTGCTGGTACGTGGACGTGTTACCTGCGAGTAGTCAAAAGAGAGATCTTCATCAATACAAAAATTCCGGTAATCAGGATCCGCGGTCAAGTGGCCTGCCACATATTCACTGGACTTTGATACATGGTTAAACACGCCGTCGAACACCACCCGGTATTTTTCGGCGAGTGAGTGGATGTGTCCCCAGTCGCCGAGCGGGGTGTCCACTGTGCGGAAATCAACTATTGAGAACCCGTCATCATCAGTCCAGGGGTAGAAGGGCAGTATATGCAAAAGAGTAAAGCGGCTCTTTATGCGTGAGAGGAGAAGATTCTCCAGAGTAGCCAGTCCGGGTTCATTTTTTTTACGCAGTGAGTCACCGTAAGTAATCAGTAGAGAATCCCGTTCATCCCAGTGGCCCTGGCGCTCAACGATACAATTTGAGTAACTCTTCACGAGCTTCTCGATACTGCTGAGAATACCGGCGGCATCGACGCCATAGAGGAGGCCGATGTTACTCTCAAGCTTTGCGCGAAGGTCTGGTTTCATCGGTCAGGAAAATCGTCCCGAAGTTCGTCCTGAAGAGTTTTCTATCAAGTTTGATTTGTGCTGAGCAGGGTATAGAAGCCTTTACTGCAGCATGTATCACAGGGTGCGGGGAATGTGGCTAATTTGCCGGATGAATTACAGTTGTTTGTGCTATAATCAGCTTAAATGTCGTTAATGCGCCTGTTATTTCATGCAACTGCCTGCGGTTTTCTCAGCCTTTCTGTGGCAGCAGAAGTTGATTACAATTTTGATATCAAGCCGATCCTCTCTGATCGTTGCTTTCACTGCCACGGAAACGATGCGGATAAACGCAAGGCAAAGTTGCGGCTTGATACAAAGGCCGGCTCGGGAAAAGTGATAGAAAGCGGCGAACTTCTCGCGCGGCTGACCAGTGATGACCCGGATGAACGCATGCCTCCCCCGGATTCCAAGTTGGCGGTCAGCGGGGAGGAGATAGAACTCCTTAAGCAATGGATCCAGCAGGGTGCCGATTACAAAAAGCACTGGTCCCTTATTGCTCCCGCAGAGGTAAAGGTTCCCGGGGCCAAGGTGAAAAAAAATCCCATTGATGCATTTGTCAGCAAAGGACTGGAAGATAAAGGGTGGCAGATTAATCCTGAGGCCTCCCGTGAAAAACTTATTCGTCGCGTGGCATTTGACCTGACAGGATTACCGCCAGGCCTTGATGAAATTGATTTCTATTTGGCGGACACTTCTCCCGGGGCATACGGCAGGATGGTTGACCGCTTTCTCGCAAAACCCGCCTACGGAGAGCGCATGGCATCCCATTGGCTTGATATTGCCCGTTATTCAGACAGCTACGGTTATCAGGTTGACCGGGACCGGTTTGTATGGCCATGGCGGGACTGGGTGATAGAGGCATTCAACAAAAACAAGGGATATGACGAGTTTATCACTGAGCAACTGGCCGGTGACCTGTTGCCTGAAGCCACCGATGCGCAGGTGCAGGCGACAACCTTCAACAGGCTTCACCCGCAGAAGGTGGAAGGCGGCAGCACCAACGAGGAATTTCGTGTCGAGTATGTTGCGGACCGGTTACACACTTTCGGGACAGCTTTCCTGGGGCTTACACTTGAGTGCTCACGGTGTCATGATCACAAATATGATCCGCTGACCCAGAAGGAATACTATCAGCTGTTTTCCTATTTCCAGAATATTTCCGAGTCTGGTCTTTATGCATATTTCACCGGGTCAATTCCAACGCCAACCATGCGAATGATGAGTGATGTGCAGAAAGCTAAGGCGGCGGCTTTGCGCAAGAAAGTCGAGGGCATGGAGGTGGCGTTGAAGATGGTTCCCGGAGTTGACGGGCGTTATGCGCAATGGCAGAAAAATCCGGGGGATCGGAAAATTCCCGGTCAGGTTTTACATCTTGATTTCGAAGGAAAGCCCGGAGGGAGCAATACCAGCGTTGATGGCAGATCGGGTAAAGCTGTCAGGCTGACAGGTGATGATGCCATTGGCACAAAGGTTGGGAATTTTCGTCGTTACCAGCCCTTCAGTGTTTCCCTGTGGATAAATACACCGGATGTGAAAGAACGGGCGGTGGTTTTTCATCGTTCCCGGGCATGGACAGACGCGGGGAGCCGGGGCTATCAACTGTTGATAGAGAAGGGCAGGTTGAGCTGGTCGTTGATCCACTTCTGGCCGGGTAATGCGTTGCGCATTCGATTGAAGGAACCGATACCGGTGGATGAGTGGCTGCATGTTTGTGTGAGTAATGACGGGTCAAGCAGGGCGTCCGGCCTGAGAATTCACCTGAACGGGGCTGAGGCGGATTTTGAGGTGGTAAGGGATCATCTCTACAAGGGAATTGCCGGTGGGGGAGGTGATCACATTACCATTGGTGAACGCTTCCGGGACCGGGGGTTCAAGAATGGCATGGTGGATGAGTTCAGGGTGTTTGAACGTGAATTAACCGCAACTGAAGTCCAAAGCCTGCACAGTGGTCTAGAGTTAAAGCCGGATCTGGCCTATTATAAGGCGGCAATAGATCCGGAAGTGGCCAAGGCAAGGGCGGAACTGGCCAAAGTACGGGCAGAACTCGCCGGGTTTGAGGATGGGCTCAAGGAGATCATGGTGATGAGTGAACTTGCTGAACCTAAGGCAGCTTATGTGCTTGAGCGTGGTGCCTATGATAAGCGTGGTGAACAAGTGCACGCAGGAACCCCCGCAGCATTGCCGGGTGATGGAGGAAAGAACCGCTTGGAATTGGCAAGATGGCTTACCTCTTCCGGGCACCCGCTGACTTCCAGGGTGGCGGTAAACAGGTTCTGGCAAATGTGCTTCGGCGAGGGGTTAGTGCGGACTCCGGAGGATTTCGGAAGTCAGGGACAGATTCCCACCCATCCCGAGTTGCTGGATTGGCTTTCGAGATTTTTCATTGATTCAGGATGGGACATGAAGGCTCTTCTGAAGCTCATTGTCAGTTCCTCCACCTACCGGCAGAGCTCGGATATCTCGTTGGAAAGACAGAAGAGGGATCCGGAGAACATGTGGCTGGGACGCTCTTCACGATTGCGTCTTCCGGCAGAAATGATCAGGGACCAGTGGTTGTCTGTCTCCGGCTTAATATCCTCAACTGTTGGAGGGGCCCCGGTCAAACCTTACGAAGTAACCGAGTCCTTCAAG
>CAWVVE010000098.1:0-6840 GCA_963933075.1 uncultured Verrucomicrobiaceae bacterium
TGCCATGGCGAGTTTCGTGGCATTGAATCCGCTGGGCTCTGCAGCCACTGAGAAGGCGCAGAATGAGGAGGAGGCAATAGCGATGGCGGTTAGAGGTGTGATGAATTTCTGCATAATCTTGAAGAAAGCGTAATTATCTCTTCTCTTCAATAACAGGTTGCCCTGCTGCAGTTCTGCCGTCGAGTATTCAGGCGTGCCAAAGTCTTCCGATATCCGTGTCATTGATGCGCAGCTCTACATTCTTCCTGTAGAGTTAAGGATACCCCTTAAGTTTGGCAATCAAGTGCTTACCTCAGTCAAGTGTGCCCGTGTCAGGGTGAGAGTAAGGACCCGAGATGGGATCGAGGCTGAGGGCTGGGGTGAAACCCCCCTCAGTGTGGCATGGGTATGGCCCTCGCAGTTGGGGTATAATGAACGCGAGGAAAGGCTTGTGGATTTCTGCAGGTTAGCGGGACAGTCATTGCGGGAGTTCGATGTGTCCGGGCATCCCCTTGAGGTCGGAATGGATTTCATTTCAGGTGTTCTGCCGCGATTGAAGTCTGCTCAGGATGAGCAACACGGGGAGTCTGCTGCGTTGCCCTACCTTGCAGCCCTGGTGGCGTTCTCACCCTATGACATTGCCATTCATGATGCCTTCGGGAATTTACATGGCAAGGGGGTCTTTTCTCTCCTTGGAAGTGATTGGCTCAATAGAGACCTTGGGTATTACCTTGAGCCAGGGAAGGTATTTAATGGCAGGTATCCTGCTGATTATCTTGAACCCGGGGTCAATGAACTTCCTGTATGGCACCTGGTGGGTGGTCTTGATGCACTTGATCCATCCCACCTTGCTGGTAATGAGCCTGATGATGGTTATCCTGTGCTTTTGCGAGACTGGATCAGGCGGGATGGGCTCAATTGCCTGAAAGTTAAGTTACGCGGGACGGATTTCGAATGGGATTGCGGACGACTCGAGGACATCGGCACTATCGCTGCTGAGGAGGGGGTGGATTGGCTTTCTGCAGATTTTAACTGCACGGTGACTGATCCCGGTTACGTAAATGATGCGCTTGACCGACTGAAGCGGGATTCTCCGTTAACATATGAGAAGTTACTGTATGTGGAGCAGCCATTCCCTTACGACCTCGCCGCCAACCAGATTGATGTTCATAGCGTCAGTGATCGCAAGCCACTGTATATGGATGAAAGTGCCCATGACTGGGATTATGTCCGCATGGGCAGATCGCTTGGCTGGACAGGAGTTGCTCTCAAGACATGCAAGACGCTGAGTGGGGCTTTACTCAGTCTTTGCTGGGCGAAGCAACACAAGATGGGCCTGATGGTTCAGGACCTTACTAACCCAATGCTGGCTCAACTTCCGCATGTCCAATTGGCGGCTCACGCAGGGACCATAATGGGAGTGGAGAGCAACAGTATGCAGTTTTACCCTGAGGAGTCACTTCCTGAGGCGAGGATACACCCGGGACTGTTCAGAAGAAAGAATGGCCTGCTTGAACTCTCAAGCCTTGGCCCCGCCGGTTTTGGCTACCGTATTGATGAGGTGGAAAGAGAAATGCCGCGTGGGCATCTTTAGGATGTGCCGGGATGCTTTGGCGTGCGGGGCAAAAGCCCGCATTGAAGCATTCTAGCTCTCGTAAAGGGATTCATCCGGGACTGGGACAAGGAGGTAATCCCCAATGCGAAGCGAATTGTTGTTTGGTGGAAAATCGTTGAGGATCCGCAGTTGATCAGGGTTTGTCCCAAATGAAATTGCGATTGAATGCAGGGTGTCACCGGGTTCGATCTGATAGAAGCCGTAGCCCTCGGGGGCAATCATATCCCCGCTTTCTGTGGGTTCAGGCCTCGGGGGAGAGGAAGGCCTCGGGGGAGAGGCAGTCTTCGGAGGTGAGGTAGTCTTCGGGGGTGTGGGTTGTAGCTTGGCGATAGATTGAGTAGAGGAACCAACCGGGATTTCAAGTTGTTGGCCGATTCGTATCGCGTTGGGGTCGAGCAAACGGTTTGCGATAGCAATGGATGTTGACGTGACGCCGAACTTACGGGAAATGCTGCTTAAAGTGTCGCCAACGCGCACTATGTGCGTTTTTACCGGGACTGTTTTCCCGGGTTCATTGACAGGTATGGCTTTTGGCGCTGCCGGAGGGCCTTTATGTCCGGGAATGAAAATTTCCTGCCCGGGGTGGAGAGTGTTCGGGTTGGTTATATGGTTTCCAGCGACGAGCCGATCGACGCCAACCTGATAGCGCCTGGAGATACTGCTTAGTGTTTCACCTGCGGAAACGCGGTGGCGGATGCCGTTATCCTCAGAGCTGTTCCCGGGTGCGGGGGAGCGTTTGTCGGAACCCTTAGGATAGCCGAGGGTGTGTTTAAGTGTCTGAACCTCACTCTCAAGGTTGCCCACCCTTTTTGACGTGGTGTTGACCTTTCCCTCAACGGCGGTGATGCGATTGCTCAGGTCGGGGTTTGCTCCATAGCGGTTTTGAGCATTAAGAAGCTGAAGGTTAAGCACGGGGCTTATGGCGATCAGCGTGATTAATTTTTTTGCAAAAGTAGGATTTCGAGTCAAAAACATTCATAAAATTTAAAATTTTTATTGGTTAACTCAAGTTAAAAATGCGCATAAGTTAGATTTTTAAGGGTATTTAGTCCATATTTTCCGGCAAAATGTCGCGTTTAATCCGATTTTTGGTCCTTGGACCGCTTTTTCTGGGAGGCCTGTTATTGCTTTTTATTGCCGCAGTTCACCTCGCTCAAATCGCCGGAGTCATTTCCAATGAGCAGGACTGGAGGAGCCTGATAAAGGAATTGATCTCCACGGATTCGCATGCTTCGAGCCAGTTAAAGGTTCGTAGATCGATACGGCCCCGTGCGGTTGTTGTGCTTGATGCCGGTCATGGTGGTGTTGATGGCGGCACGGTGGCGGGTAAATCCCTGGAGAAGGATCTCAACATGAAGGTTGTGCACCTGGTTGCGGAGCAATTAAGGCAGGAGAGAATCCGGGTCGTTTATACCAGGCAGGGGGATACTACCCAAAGCCTGAGCGATCGTGTTGCTGTTGCCAATGGGTATCCTGCCGCCCTTTTCGTTAGCGTCCATCACAATGCTTCCACCAGTGAAAAGCCTGAAGGGTTTGAAACTTATTTCACTCACCCGAAACCTTCATCGGTTCTTATTGAGCAACGGAAAATTTTTGCCGTGAAGGAAGGGGCTGAGTTTATCGACCGTCGGGGAGAATTACTTGCGCGGGAAATCCAGGCATCTTCCTGTAGTTCCACGCAGGCTGTTGATCGCGGCATCAAGAACGGCAGCATGGTGCTGACCCGCCTGGTATCGTGTCCTGCAGTCCTGGTTGAATGCGGGTTTCTCAGCAATTCCCGGGAGAGGAGCAGGCTTAAGGACAGTAAATACAGGGAGAAATTAAGTGCCGGTATATCCCGTGGTATCCTTGCCTTCCTCGTCAGGGTTGAGGAAAACGCCTCCTATGGCATTGAGCCCAAGAGTAAACTTTCCACGCCGGAGGGTTCTGGTGAGGTGCAGGCGCTGCAACATGCCCTATAGCCCGGGAACCTCCATCCAGCGGGATTCTTTCCAGCTTTGCATGCCGAGTTCTGCAAGTTGTACGCCCTTGGCTCCTTCGTGCAGTGAGTATTTCCAGGGCTCATCAAGGACAACATGACGCAGGAAATCCTGCCACTGGATTTTAAAGGCATTTTCATACCTGGTTTCCTCCGGCATTTTTTCCCAGCCGTCGAGAAATTCTATCGGTTGTGCAACATCGGGATTCCACACGGGCTTGGGGGTACTGGACGCTGCTTGCAGGTGAACATCCCGCAGCCCGGCAACTGCTGAGCCCTTGGTGCCGTTTATTTCCAGGCAGAGGAGGTCATCACGGCGCACCCTGACGCACCAGGAGCTGTTGAACTGGCAGACAGTCCCGTCCTGAAGGACAAAGATGGCATATGCGGAGTCGTCCGCGGTGGATTCGAAGGGCGTCCCGTTTTCATCACTACGTTGCGGGATGTCGGTATTGCCGTGGGCAACAAGGCGCCGGATCGGGCCAAAGAGCTCATTGATGAGGTAATGCCAGTGACAGAACATGTCTATCATGATGCCGCCACCCTCTTCAGCGCGATAGTTCCAGCTGGGGCGCTGGGCGGGGGGCTCTCCCTCAAGCCCGGTGAAGACCCAGTAGCCGAACTCACCCCGGACGCTGAGGATTTTGCCGAAGAATCCACTGTCCCTCAGTGAGCGAACCTTGAGAAATCCGGGTAACCAGAGCTTGTCTTGCACAACGCCATTTTTCAGCCCGGCTTTCTCGGCCAGTTGGGCAAGGCGGAGGGCCTCGGCGCTGTCGACGGCGGTTGGTTTCTCGCAATAGATTGCCTTTCCGGCAGCGGCGGCCATCTCAATGAAGGTGCCGCGATGCAGCGTGCTGCTGGCATCAAAGAAGATTCCATACTCGCCATGTTTCCCGTTAAGGGCACCTTCCAGGTCTGTGGTGTATGGGAAGGGTTCTCCGATGGTGGCTTGGCCGTGTTTTTCGGCGAGGACGCGGAGCTTTTCCTCGTTGCGTCCCGTGAGGATGATTCTCGGCATGATCCGGTTGCCGGATTCCACATGGATTCCGCCATCCTTGATGATCGAGCATAGGGAGCGTTCCAGGTGCTGATTGGTTCCCATGCGCCCGGTGACGCCGTTAAGGATAATGCCGATGTCGTGTGTCATTTTATATTTTCCTGAAGGATTGGATGATTGCCGATAGGTAATCGTCTTGATCTGATGCCCACCAGCGATTGGAGAATATCTCAACTTCGTGGTAGCCCTTGAACCCTGCCTTGTTGATGACGGATGAGAGCTTTTCAAGCTCGATGCATCCCTCTCCCATTAGGGCCCGGTCATTGAGAAGGTCGGAGGTCGGCGTGATCCAGTCGCAGATATGGTAAGCGGTCAGGTTCCCGGATGTTGCGGCACGGGTGATTTCAGACTCCAGGCAGGGATCCCACCAGGTATGATAAACATCGCAGGCGATTCCAATGCTGGGATGATTGCCGAGGGACTCACAGAGTTGGTTGGCTTGGCTCATGCTGTTGATCGCCGAGCGGCTTTCTGCATACATTGGGTGTAGGGGTTCAACGGCAAGCACGACCCCCGCTTGCTGGGCGTGATCGATGCAGGCGGTAATGCCATCCTGGATCTGCAGCCTCGAGTCGTCGAGGGATTGGCCTGCGTAGGCGCCGCAAACCAAAACAAGCGAAGGAGCTCCGAGGGCCGCAGCTTCATCAATTGCCCGGAGGTTTTCCTCGATGGCTGCCTGGCGCTTTAGGGGGCTTCCAGCGGGAAAAAATCCTCCCCTGGCCAACGAGGCAACATCAAGCCCCGCGTCTCTTGCCTGCCGTCCCACCGTTGCCGGGTTGCGCCCCTCGAAGTTGTATCGCCAGAAGGTGATGGCGCTGACTCCTGCGGCGGCGTACTTGGCAATGCACTCCTCGGTGGACCAGGGCTTGGTCGTGATGGTGTGTATTGCGAGTTTGTCCAGTTGATCATTCATGGGGCTGGGGGACGCAATCAAAGAACCTGTAGTCTGATCCGTCGGCGATTTTCCCGATGTAGTGGGCGAGTTCCCTGGCGTGGTAATCTCCCCACATTGAGGATTCCCCGTGGGGAATTTTGCTCTCCCCGGGAACATGATCCCAGCCGTTCGGGTGGTGGTAAATGGAATGGAGGATCAGCCCCTGGTGCGTTTCCGAGGTGCTAAGGAACGGCTCACTGAACAGGTTTTTGGCGACACTCAATCCTGCCTGGAAGTATCGCCTGCCTTCATTGCTCTCAAGTCCAATGTAGCGTCCCAGTCGCAAGAGGCCCTGCGCCCCAATTGCGGCTGCGGAACTGTCGACAGGCTCGTGCTGGTTGAAGGGATCGCTATTGCGATGGAGGTAACCGCGCTCGAGTTTATCGAGTCCGGGGGCACCGGTGTCCCAGTAGGGGATGCCGTCAACAGGGGTATTGTTTATGTAGAAGTCACAGGTGGCACGTGCGGCTTTAAGGAAGATCTGCTCGATGTCCTTGTTCCCCCCAAATGCCTGCAGGTCATCTTTTCCGAGTTCCCTGATGAACTCGAGCTCTTCGCTGAAGCCGAGCATTGCCCAGGCCAGTCCGCGAGTCCATGTGCTGAAAGCGCTGTAGCCCTGCTGGGTGGCGGGGCAACGGAACTCGCCGGAAGATGTGTTGAATACCGCCTCGTGGGTCGTCCTTCCCGGCTCGGTGTCATAACGATCCCGCCCATCACCGTAATAGACGGAATACTGAGCGGTTGCCCTTGCGTGCTGGATTAATCGGCCAAGTATTGAGATTTCCCTGTCGCCCTCGTCCATGTATCGGTGACCAAGAAGGTGAGCGATCGCCAGTGAGCGACAGGAGCGTATGGTGTCAACAAACAGGGAGTGCGGGCCGTTGAAGGAGTGGATGAATCCGCCGTTCTCGGTGCGGGTCCAGCGCTTTGCCTGCACGGCACCGGAGAGCTTCAAGGCAAGGCGGTAGAATTCACTTTCCCATTTGTTACCGGTGCAGATTCCTGACTCGTGGAGCCTGAGAAGATTGCCATAAGTGGAGACATTATTGAAGCCGTGGTCGTGAACTCCAAAATGGCTGAGGTGCGGAGCCATCCGGGAGAGGGTGTTGTCTCGGGCAAACTCAAGGAACCATTCATCACCGGTAGCCTCGAACTGGAGGATGCCCGACCCGAACTCGAAGCCCTGTGTCCATTCCGTCCATCCCCTTGTGGTGTAATTGCCTTCGACGGTGAATACCGGTGACCCGCCGGAGTGATCGTAGTTGCTGTCGATG
>CAWVVE010000099.1:0-6688 GCA_963933075.1 uncultured Verrucomicrobiaceae bacterium
TCGGCTTTGGTAACGTTCTTGGTTTTTGTCCTTCCCGCATTACAATTAAGGCTTGGAGCCAGCCGCGGCACACTGGGGCTGCGCTGTTTGAGCGCAAAATCCTTGTCCCTTATTTCAAATTCTTGCGACCGGCCACATTATGTCCGGGGAGTCTTTACTGAAGGCACGGGATTCATGGCATCTCCCCGCCAAACCTCACAGCATATCCTGGCGTTGGCGCAATCAAATGCGCTGGCTAGGATTCCGGCAGACACCAGCGTGAAACAGGGAGATATGCTCGATGTATATTTGCTTTGGGGATATTAATCGGGAATTCTGAAGCTTTGCGGTTGCCGATCATTGGACCAGCGGGGGCGCTTCCATTTATTAACCTTGAGTTACCTTCTGGGAAGAAAAGCTTTCTCGATGTTGGCTTTCATCATGGCTAACTAAGGTCACGGATTAGCGTGATATTCTCATTGAATGACAATCCATTCCCGACTTTTTATCACTAAATGTGAATAAATTTTATAGAAATCTTTTGAATGAGATCCAAAAATCGGCCTGTTTGTCTCTAAAAATCAAGGATTTTTCACTTTTTTGCAAAACAGATTTGATATTTCTCGAAATTTAACTATAAGGTATAGATGTTAACTAAGGTTTAAATCATAGTGACTATGATTTTTTAAAATAAACCTTGTAAATTATGTCATTACGTGTTTTATAATAATCATGCCTACTCTAATAACCACAGGCGGTAACTTTTAAGACTTATGCAAGCGGTAAACGAAAATATACAAACTGTTCGGAAGGATGCCGGGCGCCTCGCGGATTTCATAATGTTCACGCAGCGTTCGTTTCTTCTTAACCTTTCGAAGGAACTCAACAAGGGAAGTGTCTCATTTGCCCAGTTTTTCCTCCTAGGATACCTAGCCAAGGAGGATTACCTGACAATGACCGATATTTCCAAGAAGATGGGGCACTCAACAGCAGCTGCCACCGGTCTTGTCGATCGTCTCGAGAAACTTGGCTATGTCCAGCGACTTCATGCATCCGATGACCGTCGCAAGGTAATGGTGCAGATTACCCGCAAGGGAATCGACCTGGTGGACAAGATGCGAGAAGACATCGTTGAGAATCTTGTCGAGGTCATGGCCGGTATGGATGCCGGTACGGCTGAAGCCATCATGGAGGCTTCGGACTCTTTCAAGAGTGGCGAATAAGTCAATTTAAGTTCAGTAATTTCTCTGCGCTCCACCCCCTCACAGCCCAAAAGGGCTCAAGGGGGTGGGTTTCAGCGCCGGGATTTTTTCTTTTTATCAGGGCCATTGCTTCGCAGATTCCATTGGCCCTGCCCAGAAAAGCCCACTGCGTCGGCATTTATTCTGTGACGATCTTGCTATAGGGGGGTGAACTCGTGAAAGATCACGATAAGATTTTTGGCGCAGTTCCGGAAGTTGAGCGCTTTGAGGCCCTCGACATGATCCCTTCAGTGAAGCATTCAATGCTTCTCCGGGCTCCGGGGATTGACGTGAGCCTTGATCGTCAGGGAGCGCTGAGCAACTTGCGCCATTATTATAGGGCGGGCGTCGCCGCATTGGGGTATGGGCTTGAAGATGCCGCTACTGCCGAGCAGGTGCATGGCAACAGTGTTGCGCGGGTTGACAGTGCGCAGGGGTTTGATTTTCCTGTCGCGGGTGCTGACGCACTGGTGACGGGCCGTCCCGGCACATTACTGGCTATTCTTGTTGCTGATTGCTGCGCGGTTTTCATTGCGGATAAAAAGGGCAGGGGTATCGCCCTTGTTCATTCCGGCAGAAAAGGTTCAGAAATGGGTATTGTTTCAAGAGCAATATTTTCAATGGGAGAACTGGGAATTCCCCCTGGGGATCTTGTTGCCGTGTTGAGTCCTTGTATTCGGCCGCCTGCCTATGAGAAGGATTTTGCGGCAATAATCCACAGGGACTGCCTGCTTGCAGGCATTCCCGCACCTCAGGTTCATGATGCAGGCATTTGCACCAGCAGTGATCCCGGGCGCTATTATTCTTACCGGCGTGAGGGAGGTAGAACAGGGCGTATGCTGGCCCTGTTGGGATTAAGCCCCAGCAATGGGCTTTAAGCCGGTTCGCTGTCGTAAACGACTACGCGGGACCAGAGTTCCCCGCAGTTGTTGACGAATTGGTGATGGTCCGGGTGTTTTTGATAGGCGTTGTGATCCTCGATGGAGGCAAACTCGAGGCAAAGATGATATTGGAAGCTCTTGTCTGTGACCGGGCGTTCCGGGGTTGGGGCCAGTTTGCCGAGTGCTCCGTGCTGCACCACGTCTATATCAAAGAGCGATTTGGCACCCGTCTCGAATTTTGCTGCATCGGCACCTTCGTTCAGCCAAAAATAAACGTTATGAATCATTGGAAATTTCCATTTTGGATTTAGTGATTGAATGTGATGACACATGTGGAGCGAGCTCCGGCCAAGATCAACCTTTCGTTGCGGGTTTTGAGTCGGCGTGAAGACGGGTTTCATGAGATTGAAACCCTGATGGTTGCGCTCTGCGGCGTTGAGGACGTTATAAGGTTTGATCTTACTGCCGGTAAGGGAGAGGTGAAGTTGCTGTGCGATGATCCTGCGTTGCCCATTGGGGAGGATAACCTCATCATGCGGGCATTACGGATTTTCTCTTCAAGGACCGGCAAGGAATTCTGTGGGGAGATTGTCATCGAGAAGCGGATACCTTCCGGGGCAGGCCTGGGGGGCGGTAGCAGCGATGCGGCGGCGACCTTGAGGGCTCTCAATAAGATTTCGGGATCCCGCCTGGCTGTCACTGATTTGCGTGCTGTTGCAGGGGAGATTGGTGCTGATGTGGCTTTTTTTATTCAGCCGGAGCCTTCATGGTGTAAGGGAAAAGGCGAGGTTGTGCTTCCCTTTACCGGGAATATTCCAGGGCGCGAAGTGTTTCTCCTGAAGCCGGCATTCAGTGTTGCCACGGCCTGGGCGTATTCCAGTTGGGAGCAGTCCGGGCGCCTGCCGGGAGTGGACTATTCCCGGCAATCATCACCATGGGGCGACTTGTGCAATGACCTTGAGCGTCCTGTATTTGCCAAGTATCTTGTGTTGGCGGCAATGAAGTCATGGCTCTTTGATCAGCCCGAAGCCGAGTTTGCGATGATGTCAGGCTCGGGAGCAACTGTATTTGCCCTTCTCCATGATCACAGCGGTGCTGCCGATTTGAGGCAGAGGGCATTGGCTGAGTTTGGCGCCGGTTGCTGGGTTGCCTGTGCCCGTATTGGTGACGGCAATCAGGGTGATTAGGGGCTTAGTCGAACCTTGTTCCATATGTTCCCGCAACTGCGGTACATGATCCTGTCGTGTAGTCGGTTTTCGCGTCCCTGCCAGAACTCAATCTCGTGTGGTTTCACGATATAGCCGCCCCAGAAATCAGGGAGAGGGATCTCAGTTCCCGAGAATTCCTTGGTCAGTTCAGCCTGCCTCTCCAGCATCCGTTGCCGGTTTGGGATTTCATTGCTTTGCAGGGAGGTCCATGCACCGATCTGGTGTCCCGGTGGTCGGCTGCTAAAGTATCTTTCCGATGATTCCCGGGAGAGACGCGATGCGGTGCCGCAGATTAAAACCTGTCTTTCGAGCTCTTTCCACAGGAAGCAGAGGCCAACACTGGGGTTGTCGCTGATCTCCGCCGATTTACGGCTTTCATAATTCGTGTAGAAGGTGAATCCATCTGCGCCCAAGTCCTTGAGTAATACCGTACGGACAGAGGGTTGTCCGCTTTCGCTGACAGTTGCCAGGGACATTGCGTTGGGTTCATGCAATTGAGCGGCGATCGCCTCGTCTAGCCAATGCTGAAACTGGATATAAGGGTCGGGATCGCTTTCCTGGAGGTTCAGAGAGGCCATGGTGTAGCTTACACGCAGGTCTGCGAGTTGTTTTTTCTCGGAATTTTTGTTCATTGATGGAAGTCTCTCTGCTAACGGTTGAACACAATGTCATCAATGTCCATTCCTGGTGCTTTTCATGACCATCTAGACAGGGTCCTTTTTGATGAGGAGACTATCCTTTCCCGCCTTGATGAATTGGCGGCGCGGATTACTAGGGATTATGCGGGTAAGCCCCTGACCGTTGTTGCGGTTCTTCATGGCAGCCTGATGATGATGGCTGACCTGTTAAGGCGTATTCGGTTACCCCTTAAGATGGAGTGCCTCAGTGTTGAGAGCTATCACGGTGGCGTTGAGAGCAGCGGCAGCGTTAAATTCAACATGACAAGGATGCCTGAGTTCTCCGGTGAGCATGTCCTTATTGTTGATGACATTCTCGACAGTGGACGTACCCTTGAGGCTATCACCGACAAGATTTCCGGTGTTTGTCGGCCCGAAAGTATACGTGTTGCGGTCCTGCTGGATAAGAAAACGAACAGGTCAACTTCCATTGAGCCTCATTACGTCGGGTTTGAAATAGAGGACTTGTTTGTGGTGGGATACGGGTTGGACTATCAGGGAAGGTATCGTAATCTGCCGTTAATAGGCACCCTGAAGCCCGAGTATATCCTGCCGAAACACCGTTCATAGCTGATGGTCATAAGAATTCTGTTTTTTTCTGCCTTGCAGGATGTTGTGGGTTGTGAGGAAGTGGATTTTGAGGTGCCTGACGGGGTGCGAGATGTCGCCCAACTGCTTGATGCTCTTTACGATCGGTGGCCATCTCTGCGTGAGTGGAACCGAAAAATCCGTGTCGCGGCCGATCTCGAATATGTAGGGATCGGACATCCTCTCCAGGAGGGGCAGGAAATTGCCATTATGCCTCCGGTACAGGGAGGCTGAGCATGCTTTACAAGGAGGCTTTGGGGGATTAGGTTACACCGTAGCCTGTCCAGCGCGGGCGTCCCATGCGGGAGCTGCCCCAAGATGAGCACTGAGCGGACACGTAATTTTTCAATTATTGCACATATCGATCACGGGAAGACCACGCTTTCCGATCGGCTCCTGGAGTATACCAAGACTATTTCCGAGAGGGAGCAACAGGACCAGCTTCTTGACTCAATGGACCTTGAGCGAGAGCGGGGAATTACCATCAAGTCGCACCCGGTAACGATGCAGTATGAGGCCAAGGACGGCCAAATCTACAAGCTTAACCTGCTGGACACGCCAGGGCATGTGGATTTCTCCTATGAGGTATCACGAAGTCTGGCGGCCTGTGAGGGTGCAATCTTGATTGTTGATGCCGCCCAGGGGGTTGAGGCGCAGACAGTGGCCAATCTTCACCTTGCCACGGAACAGGAGCTTACCATCGTGCCCGTGATCAACAAGATTGACCTGCCGAGTGCCGACCTGGACATGGCTCGCAGGCAGTTGGAGGACATACTGGCGATACCGGCAGAAGAGGCGATACCGGCGAGCGCTAAGATGGCCTTGGGCATAGGTGACATCCTAGAGGCCATCGTGGAGCGTGTTCCTCCGCCCACCCAGGCTGATGACACATGCCTCCGGGCATCGGTATTTGATTCGGTATTCGACTCTTTCAGGGGCGTGGTTTCCTACATCAGGGTTTTCTCTGGAGAGGTCAGGCGTGGCAGTGGGATCCGGATGATGAGTGCTGGCAGGACATACGATGTGAAGGAGGTTGGTGTGTTTACGCCAAAGATGGAGGTGTGTGATGTGCTGAAATCCGGTGATGTTGGTTATTTGATAGCCAACATGAAGTCTTCCGCGGAAGTTAAGATTGGTGACACGGTTACCGAGAGCCGAAACCCTGCTGCTCAGCCCCTGCCGGGATTCAAGGAGATTCAACCCATGGTGTTTTCCGGTATTTATCCGGTGACCACGGATGATTTCGAGCAGTTGAAACTTTCCATGGGGAAGCTGCAGATTAATGATGCGGCATTCCAGTATGCCGCTGAAAGTTCAGCGGCGCTGGGTTTTGGTTTTCGGTGCGGCTTCCTGGGGCTGTTGCACATGGAGATCGTGCAGGAGAGGTTGCGCCGGGAATACGGCATGGACGTGATCTCGACTTACCCCAGTGTTATTTACAAGGTGAGGAAGACCAATGGCGAGGAGTTACGGATAGACAACCCGACATTTCTCCCTGATCCGGCGGAGATACAGGAAATCCTTGAGCCGACGGTGCGGGCATTCATTATCACCCCCAATGAGTTCATCGGGGATTTAATCCAGCTGATGACCGAGAAGCGGGGGTTGGTTGAGAACACCGAGACGCTTGACACATCGAGGGTTATATTGACATCCGTGCTGCCCCTCAATGAAATCCTTGTAGACTTCAATGACCGCATGAAGAGCATGACTCGCGGTTACGCATCGATGGATTATGAGCATTCGGAATACCAGGCGGCGAAACTGGTGAAGATGGACATACGCATCAATGAGGAGCATGTTGACGCGTTCAGTTCCATCGTTCACAAAGACAAGGCACAGGCTCACGGGCGACGGCTGTGCAAGAAATTAAAAGAGGTCATCCCGCAGCAGCTATTCAAGGTCCCAATCCAGGCTGCAGTTGGCGGCTCGATTATCGCGCGCGAAACGATCACGGCGATGCGTAAAAACGTGACGGCAAAGTGCTACGGGGGTGATATTACCCGCAAGCGCAAGTTGTTGGAGAAACAAAAAGCGGGTAAGAAGAAAATGAAGGCGATAGGTAAGGTTAATATTCCCCAGGAAGCTTTCATTAAGGTTTTGAAGTCGTCATC
>CAWVVE010000100.1:0-6634 GCA_963933075.1 uncultured Verrucomicrobiaceae bacterium
CTTTTACTGAAGAGGCTGCCGAGCAAGAAACTCACCCTGAGCCAGGCGTCACTGTATTGTATTACTGCAGAAAGTCCCGGCAGCCTGGCCGGACAACTGGACTTCTGGAAGGAGGCTTTTCAAGCCTCGACAAATGTCGTGGCAATTCGCCTATACCGCCACAGCAGCAATAAAATAGGCTGCCTTTTGATCGCGGCCAAAAAGGTTCCGAAATTCAATCTCTCCCTCTTTAACAAGGGCCAAAGCGAATTTTATGTCACTTGCAAAAACTGCAATAAGCCTCACTTGGGGAAACTCGAGAAATGTGACCTTGCCATTGCCGTCAAGTGCTCTGACTGCGGCCACTCCTACGACCTTATTGCTGCGGATATGCTGGGCAATTATCACCGGGCAACCCATTATCTGCAAGGCTACAGGCCGCCGCTGGCAATCGGTTCAGGAAAATCCACGCGCATTGAAGAACTTACTGCTCTGTGGTCAGAGGTCCTCGCACGTTGCCGCTACAGCAAAGACTTTTCAGGAACTGCCGGTAAAAGGGATTCCTGGCAAACCCCACCTGACACCTATTCACTGCGCCACGGCGACTGCGAGGATACCTCACTGTTGCTAGCGGATTGGCTCATAGCGCGCGGATTTAACGCGCGTGTAGTCATTGGGAATGCTCCTGGTAAAGGAGAGCACGCATGGTGTGTCGCTGAATTGGATGGCAGACAGTATCTACTGGAAACAACCCTTGAAAGCATACCGTCAAGCCCCCCGGAAACTCAATGGGAAGCCACCCGTTACCAGCCCCGGTTTTCATTTGATCGCCAAAAAATCTACTTTATCAAGGAATCACCGGATACCATCTCTGACTATTTCTCACCCAAGCTATGGGAAAGTTACGCGTATCCGATTCCACTAACCGCGGGCGTGCCTTCGATTGCACTTCACCCATCGGAAACCTCAGAGTTACCGAAAACCCCTTAACCCGAATGGCATCGGATGCCCGAACCCGAGGAACCCCCTACTCAAAAGGTTCAAAGAATTTAATCGCTCTCGGCTTTCCTCCTCACGGCACATGCCAACTCGAAAGCGTGGCCTTCACCATAGCGGCGAATTGAAAATTTGACCCGCCTGCGCATGCCGGGATTCGGCGACCATGTTGCCTGCCAGAACTCATATGTTGTTGTTGCCCTCCGAACAACAATCCGGGAAACCCCCACCACACCCGAAATATTACGCCGTGTCATCTTACCTGCTGCACCGCTCCTCTCCCGATCCGGTAACCTTACCACCAATTCATCGCGGAAGCCCCGCGCCATGCCGAGGGCAACCTCCCGTCCTCCATGCTTCCTGTCGGAAAAAAACCTGGAGTATTTTCTTCCACGCCGGCTCAGCCGTACCTGCCAGCCATGGCTGCGCATTTCCGGAAGATCAATGCGGGAAATCGCATAGAAATCCATCATAACTCGGTTAGTTTACCACTTTCACGATCCATCGCAAACCGGCTTTATTTAACTCTCTGCGAAATCCGCATTAATGAAGTAAAGTATTTACCTCTCCGGGTAACAGATATTAGGATTTCTACTGCAAGTGAATTGATGACAACAGAAACCGAATTAACCCAGGAAGAACTGGAACGCTATGCCCGACATCTATCGCTGCCTTCTTTCGGCATTGAGGCACAACGTCGCCTCAAAGAGTCCAGCGTCCTCTGCATAGGGGCAGGAGGACTGGGTTCACCATCTACAATGTATCTTGCAGCGGCAGGTGTCGGAAGAATTGGTATCGTGGACCCGGATACTGTTGATGCCTCAAACCTGCAGAGGCAATTACTCCACGGCACCCTGGATGTCGGCAGGAAGAAAATCCAATCCGCCAAAGAAACTCTCAACACCATCAATCCGAATGTCCACATTGAGCTTCATGAAGACCGCTTTGAACCGGGAAATGCGATGGCACTCTCTAGTAACTATGACTTGCTTATTGACGGATCGGACAATTTTCCCACCCGCTACCTGAGTAATGATGTGTCCGTGTTGCTTGGAATCCCAAATGTGCATGGTTCGATATTCCGTTTTGAAGGACAGGTGTCCGTTTTCGCCCCACATCTTGGTGCGCCTTGCTACCGGTGCCTGTTCCCTGATGCCCCCGATCAGGGGGCTGTTCCGGACTGAATAGAAGGCGGAGTGCTGGGCGTGCTTCCCGGCATCATAGGGACACTGCAGGCCACAGAGGCCATCAAGCTGTTGTCAGGAATCGGGGACCCGCTAACCGGCAGGCTTCTCCACTATGATGCACTGAGCGCAAAGTTCAGGTCCTTTAACCTTCGCCAAGACCCGGAATGTGCAGTTTGTGGCAAAAATCCGACCATTACCGGGGTGAGCGAAGTTGACTATCGCTTAGGCTTCACTGAAGACACAGCTGCTTCAATCAGCGTTGTGGAACTAAGCGACAAGCTGCAGACAAAAGAAAGCATGACCCTCCTCGATGTCCGGGAACCCGAAGAAGTCGCAGAATGCAGCATTGAGGGAGCTACATTTATTCCCTTGGCCCAGCTCAAGGAACGCCTTGGTGAATTGCCACGGCAGACGCCGATTTTTGTCCACTGTAAATCAGGGCAACGCAGTGCCCGGGCTGTAACCCTGCTGCGAAATGAGGGATACCCTGATGCAATGAATGTCCAGGGAGGCATGGATGCCTGGCTGCAGTTGACGCAGCGTGATACTGCCGAAAAATGAATCCCACCCTCAGCAGGTGCGTACGTGTATCTTCATGTGCAAGAGGCGATATTTTCCAATATTGACCTTGCCCACAGGGGGCAATTCGCGTCCTTTCATGCATGGACAAGGAAAAAATAGGGCCGCCACTGGGAAAGCTCCCCAGTGGTGTCTACATCGTCACCAGCATGCTGGATGGTGAGGAAATAGGGATGCTGGCAAGTTTCGTTGAGCAGGCCGGCTTTGACCCTCCAATGATAACAGCTGCTGTCAGTAACGGCAGGCGCATTATTACAGCCATCGAGCAATCCGGATTCATCGGCATTAATGTCCTTGGCGAGGAGGACGCGCGCCTGATGAAGCCATTTACACAACGAGACAACGATTCACCTTTTTCCGGACTTGAACTTGAAGAGAACCAACACTCAATCCCGCAACTGACCGAGGCGCTGGCATTCCTGGCATGCCGGGTCACAGGAAAAATTGAAGGAGGCGACCACACGATCTATGCCGCAGAGGTCATCGACGGTATTCTCAACGACTCTTCCCGCCAGCCAATGGTGCGCATCCGCAAGAACGGGTTTCAATACTAAGTGACATCGGGGAAGTATCCACCTTCTCTCCCGCAGCCAGTCAACATATCCTATAGAATATCAAGCTCTGGTTTAAAGTCCGCTGCATGATAAGAACTCCTGACAAGGGGGCCTGAAGCGACATGTCGAAACCCCTTCTCCTCAGCAATTGACTTCAAGCGGACAAACTGTTCGGGATGAATGTATTCAACCACCGGGAGATGCTTTGCTGATGGTCTCAAATACTGCCCTAGGGTAAGGACTGTGACCTCATGCGCGAGAAGATCGTCCATCGCCACACATACCTCCTCTTCAGTTTCTCCAAGGCCAAGCATCATGCCGCTTTTAATTGCCACATTCGAGCCACGAGAACTGGCGATTTCCTTGGCCTTTTTCAGCACCTTGAGTGAACGCGTGTAGCGCGCACGGGAACGTACCAGTTTCGTCAGCCGTTCAACAGTCTCAAGGTTATGGTTGAAAATATGCGGCTCGGATGCCAGGCAGACTTCCAGGGCGTCATTCTTGCCGTTAAAATCGGGGACCAGTACCTCGATTACGATTCCTGGATTGGCTGCCTTCGTCGCCTCGACAGTCCGGGCAAAGTGCTCTGCCCCACCATCGGCAACGTCATCCCTGGCAACGGCAGTAATAACCACATGCTTTAAGCCTAGCCGTCTCGTTGCCTCTGCCACACGTTGCGGCTCGTCCTGCTCCAGCGCAAAGGGTTTCGCCGTCTTCACTGCACAGAATCCACAGGCACGAGTACAACGGTCACCTGCTATCATGAAAGTAGCTGTACCGCTGCTCCAGCATTCCCAGCGGTTAGGGCACTGAGCCTCCTCGCAGACCGTGTGCAGGTTCAGGTCATCTACCAAGCCCTTTGTTGACCAGAACACTGGATCACTTGGTAGCCGGACTTTTATCCACTCCGGTTTTTTCTCGCGGGATAATGCGGGATTGCTTTTACATGCCATGTCTTAATCCAGTGTAAATCACCTAATCGGTTTGGCAAACAGCAGCAGCTATAGCCTGCGCCGGCCATCCAATGCCCGGTAAAGGGTTAATTCATCAGCATTATCCAAAGCACCACCTGCCGGCAACCCCTGAGCAAGCCGGGTCACCTCTACATCTGGAAATTTTTCAGCAAGCAAGTCAGCAAGGTAATTGGCAGTCGCCTCACCTTCCACATCAGATGCGACACCGAGAATAACTTCGCTCACGCATCCATCAGCTATACGCTTAATGAGGGAAGCAATCCTCAAATCTTCCGGGGTGATGCCATCAAGCGGTGCTATACGTCCTCCCAGACAATGATAGCTGCCCTTGAAAGCCCCCGTCCTTTCAAGTGGAAGAACATCTGTCGACTGCTCAACCACACAGATCACTGCGGCATCACGCTGCGTATCAGCACACAACTGACAACCAATCCCGGAACTCTCGAAGAAACCACAGACCTCACACCCTTGTATCATCTCTGCTGAAAGCATAATTGCCTTGGCAAGGTCATTACTGAAATCGCCATCCTTACCAATCATCCAAACAGCAATTCTTTCCGCACTTTTCGGTCCAATCCCGGGAAGGCCCTTCAAGTGGGCGATGAGCAGCTTGACTTCTTCAGGAAAATCTATTCTGGCCATAAAAGTTCTAATGGCTAATGGTCAAGTCCACCTGCGTTGATTTATCAACTGAATCATTACCTCGTTCGATCTTTTCTTCCGCCAACCTCTGGTAATATTCAAGCACCCTGTCAGTTGCTGAGACAGAACCGGCTTTTTCAAAATGCTCAAGAGCAGCCACGAAATCACCTTCACCGAAACTGGTGAATCCGCGACTGAACTCATCAATGCGCATTATCTCTTCATCATCGGAATCTTGAACCACGTTCATCAGTTCATTGACCTCGGTAAACCCATGACCCGTACCCCGGTCAAGCAGTGCAACCTGGCGAAATTTCATTTTCCCCCTCACGCTGCGCAACGTATTACCAGATACAAAAACAGCAGGTCCGTAATTCAAACTCAATGCACACATTCTTCCTGCAAGTCCCACTTCTTCCCCAAGGCTACTGAAACGGGTGAAGGAACCGCCGCCGTACAGGCCCACCGGCATATCTCCGGAAACCAGGGAAATCCCATACTCAACCGGCACCTTCCAGCGTTCCTCGCACTCTTCTCGGACTTTCTCCAAATGAACCTTAAGGTCAAAAGCGACACGACAGGAAGTTTCCGCATGAGATTCATCCTCCAGCGGTAATCCGAAATAAAACCTCACGCCATCAGGCTCCCACTCATCCAGATAACCGCCACGCCCAAGCACGAATTTCGCTGCCTCCCCGCAGAAATAATTCAATAAATTAATCGCCTCCCTGGTGCGCAAGTCGCCGCATAAATCGGAACAATTGGCTATCCGACATACCAGCACCGTCACTTCACGGTTCTCCCCTTTAATGCTGACCCCAAACGGTCTGCGGGCAAGTTCAGCCATCACCTTCCTGGAAACACGTTGCCGGGCGACCTGAAGCAACAGGAGTTGCCGATGGGCGGATTCAGTTCGCGAGAGGAGCAGCCCTGCCAGGCCTGCCATCACCGCGGTCGAGCAGACCGAGATGGGCTCAAATAACACATCATACATTGCCAAGACAAGAGCTGCTGCAACAATCACAATGATCACTGCAAGAATGACCATGCACTTTAACATTGGCCGAACCGTATCCACTGACATCCCCGCGACACCAAAAGCAACGACAATCACAGCTCCATACTGAAGGGGGGAATACAGCACCGGAGATCCGGCAATGCCCAGCATTGGAATTCCTGCATAGAAACCGTGCAGATAAACCGCTGAACATTGAAAAGCCCCGGCTTCATAAAAACCGAGCACAAGCAAGCTTGTGAATAATCCGATTAAAATACCAGCTGCATGATAGCGCCACATAATCTAGCCCGATGACTTATCCGCAGATTTTCCCGCTTCCGCATCGCGATAGGATTTTACCACGATATCACTGAGGAAGGCATCGGGATTCTCAATGGTTTCTGCGCCAACCTTGAATTCACAGAGCCCGGTGTTCTTTTGGATTAATTTCAATCCAAACTGGAAATCCTTGAAAAGTAAATTGCATGTCTGCAGGGCACTCGCTGCCTTGGCTGATGCCTTTTTACCGATAGCCTCAACAGCATCATCATCAAACATCAGTAAAACTCCATGCTGTCTTTCAAATTCAGCAGCAAACAGCTCAACTTCCTTGACCACCTGCTCCGCAGTGACCTGACTCCCCAACTTGCGATAATGCTCGAGAATAGCCGGCGGATCTTCCAACAACTCAACATTCACGTTCAATGCCTTGACTGCAGTGCCCGG
>CAWVVE010000101.1:0-6621 GCA_963933075.1 uncultured Verrucomicrobiaceae bacterium
ACTGACTGAGAATAACAGTGATGCACTAACCCAGTATCTCCCTCCAAAAGACACCTCATAGTGACCGGTAGGGACATCAGCAGCAGCTTTTACACTGAACCGTGATTGACCAATCCACTCTGCACTGAGCCCGGGATGATTAAAGATGAGTTGCCCCGGCGCATCAAGGTCAGCACCCGAAAGGGAAACTTCAACAGAGGCCCCCGCCCTTACACCCATCGGGAATATTGTATCAAGCTTTGGCGCCGGCAGCTGCGCAACAGAAGGCCCACTCGCAACGAATGCAGCGGCAAGAAAAAAAAGCAACGACCTTCCCGGGGATACCATGTTCAATATTCAGTCCTTTACCACTAGTGGTTGAACAAGAATTCCTTGGTGTTTAACAGGGCCCAGACAAGGTCCTCGTAAGCCATCTTGCCGGCGGTTTTCACTTCCTCAATTTTCTCTCCTGCCTCAGCGCGCTTCTTTTCAAGGTAGCTCATCGACACTGCCAGTTCTTCCTGCAGGGGATCACGGGCAAATGCCTTCCTGTAAAGCTCAGTCACCCTCTCCCCGTCACTGCGTTCATTCTGTCCAGAGAGCCTTGCCGCGTTCCCGCCGCTTGCTGCAAGTTTGTCCTGGATATTCTTGGAATTCAACAGGTGCAGGGTCTGCGCAAGGCTTGCCCCCTGCGCACGCTCGCATTCACAGGAACTGTCCATCTCCGGGCGACCGAACACCGTGAGGAAATACGAGCTGGCGTTGTAACTGTCATCGGGAAGTTCAACTGCACGGGTTCCTGCAAGTTGCCCGCCAAAACTGGTGGCTGAACCCGTTATGACATCAATGGAGTCGAGTAACACCTCTGCGGTCAGGCGTTTTGGGAAATACCGTGAATAGTTTTGTTGATCACCGGCATTATGATCATTTGGAATAGCGGTCAGCTGGTAGGTCGTTGAGTTGCAAATCAGCCGCACAAGCCCCTTGAGGTTATATCCGGAATCGGTGAATTGACTCGCAAGGGCATCAAGGAGCGCCGGATTTGTTGGAGGATTAGTCACCCTCATGTCATCCTCAGGCTCGACCAATGCCCGGCTGAAGAAATGCTTCCAGTAACGATTCACCAGCATCGATGCAAAAAACGGATTCTCCGGTGCTGTCATCCAGTCAGCAAGAGCCTCACGCGGATCACTTTCTGCAGCAATCTCCATTTCCACTCCTCCAAGGGGAGTCGGCTTAACGACTGCTCCGGTTTTGGCATTCTTGGAACTCGCAAGACCCACCTTGTGGAAAATCCCGTCCTCTCCGGGAATGTCTGATTTCTTTTTGCCTATCCGTGAAAAGAAAGCGGAGAACCCATAGTAATCCTGCTGGCTCCATTTCTCATAAGGATGATGGTGGCACTCCGCGCACTGCAGACGAACACCAAGAAACATCTGCGAGACATCCTGGAGTTGTTCCTTTTGCTGCGAGACATTACGAAACCATGCCACTGCCGGATTGTGCCCGATTTCTCCTTTTGCGGTTAATAACTCACTCACCAGAAGGTTATAGGGCTTATTCGAATGCAGACTGCCGCGAATCCACTCATGAAAAGCCTGCGTCCCACGTGTATAGGTATCCCCCTTACGTTTATTACGAAGAATAGCCGCCCACTTGTTGGCGAAATAATCGGCGTAATCACTACCTGAGAGCAATTTATCAATGCAAATGGAGCGCTTCTCCGGAGATGGGTCCTCCATGAATACATCCACTTCCTCAATGGTCGGCAACCTGCCGGAAATATCGATGGTGACGCGCCTTAGAAAGGTTGCGTCGTCGCAAATCCCTGAAGCCGGGAGACCCAGCACCTGCAGCTTCGCAAACACATGCTCATCAATAATATTGGCCACCGGCGGGAAATCCCCTGTCGGTACACCGAGGGGAATAGTCGCCTGGAAAATACTTACCTTTTCCTGAAAGCGGATCATCACTGCCGCATCACCCGTTTGACCGGCTGACATTGTAACCAACCCGGACTGATCGACCTCGGCCATCTCCTTCTGATTGGATTCATACGTTGCAATCCCGGAGATGTCGCGGAGCGAGCCGTCGCTGTATATCGCCGTGACGGAGAGTTGCTGCTTCCCGCCGGATTGAACAATCCGGGATGCAGGGAATACCGAGATCCTCTCCACTTTGGGGTCCTCATCCCTGCCGTAGGGCATACCCTGCTCCATCCACCTCACGATTGCCATGTAGTCCCATGACCCCTTATCAAAAAGGGCACCGCCGCCATGCGGAAGTTCCCCTGAGCCCTTGCGCAGCAGTAGACTGTGATCAGGAGCCGCAGGGAAAAGCCGCCGTCCCCGATTCTCCTTCACCAAGTATTCAAAATCTTCAGTAGGCTCAAATCCAAGAAGCGAAAGGCGAAAGCCGTTCTGCCCCTCGCTCTTTCCATGACAACCTCCGCCATTACAACCATGCTTGGTGAATAGAGGAACGATATCATTTGAGAAATTAATCGGCTGCGATGTCTCAACCTGCTCAACCAAAACGCCTATACGCGCAGCGCCCTGCTCCTGCATCTCAACACTTATAGTGGCCATGCCATTTGCCAGCGGTCTGACATGCCCGGTTGCAGAAACCTCCAGCAATCCTGCAGGCTCAACATGATATTGCACCTTACGCGTGGCGTCGGTTCCGTCTGCGGAAGTAACCACCAGTTGCAGCCTCGAATCAGGCCCTTTAAGCAACGCCGCCTCATCCGGTTTTGAAACAACCCGAATCTCAAGAGCAAGAACTGACGAGCAGCCAAGGAGAAGAACTCCAACTGTAAATAAATAACGCAATACGATCATAATTTAAATGTTCAATATGCCATTGCCCCCATTCTTAGATGAGTTCAGGCAGTGGTCTATAACGCTGATCGACGAGATAACGGGGGCGTCCGCCAAGGTCAGTGACCGTCGCTTTACTCACATCGATACCCACATTGTGATAAAGGGTGGCGAAAACCTCCTCAAAGGTAACCGGTCGATCATCTGCCTCACCGCCGTCCCGGGTGGTTGAGCCAATCACCTGCCCGGTGTTCATTCCTCCGCCGGCAAGCAGCGCACAGGAAACCTTTGGCCAGTGATCCCTTCCTCCCTTATCATTAATAACTGGAGTCCTGCCGAATTCCCCCCAGACCACCACTGAGACATCTTTATCGAGACCACGATCATGAAGGTCACTGACCAAAGTGCTCACTCCCTGGTCGAGCATGGGGAAATCCTCGCGGGCTCTCTTGAAATTACCTCCGTGCCAGTCCCAGCGACTAAAACCGAGCGTTACGCAACGCGCACCAGCCTCCACCAGGCGGCGAGCCATTAGAAACTGGTCAAGTCGCTTCCACGGACCATCCGCCGTCAATTTCTCGGTCCCCTTTCCGTAAGCATCTACAAGTTTTGGATCCTCTTTTGACAAGTCGAATGCCTCACCAAGTTTACTTGAAGTGAGAACCCCATATGCCTGCTGACCAAAACTGTCGAGGCTCTCCATGATCCCCGAGGCATCCACATCCCGCCTGAATCCATCAACACTTTTGAGCAACGCACGCCTGTCACCAAGTCGTTCAAGGCTGATCCCTTTGAGTTTCACGTCTTCAGCACCACCTCCACGATTTGGCGTAAATGCTGTGTGCGACGGTCCACAGAACCCGGGTTGCCCCGGATTTCCCCACTGGTCATGACCGCACTTGGGGGAAAGCCCGACAAAAGGAGGCACCGCCGGACTAACCTGCCCCTGCAATCTCGACATCACAGAACCGATGGAGGGCCATCCTCCAGGTGGCGCATTTCGTGGTGACTTTCCGGTCAGGCACTGTTCTGCATCGTGACCACCGTGCGCTCCAACAATTGAGCGGATAAAGGCAAACTTTTCAGCCATGCCGGCAATTTTGGGAAACAACTCACCGATCTCAATTCCCGGGACACTGGTCTTGATGGCATCAAATTCACCACGAATGCTCGAGGGAGCATCACGCTTGATATCCCACATATCCTGATGCGGGGGCCCTCCCGCCAGAAAAATCATAATCACCGCCTTGTGACCAAGTCCACCTCCCGAGGGTGTTGACTGAGATTCAGCACTCAGCAACTGCGGTAACGAAACACCGCCCAGGGATAATCCCCCGACTCTCAGGAATCCCCTGCGCGACAAGCCATCACAAAATCGCTCTGAATCCCTTGAATAAATTGAAAGCATCCTAGCTGGTTGAAATCACGTTTAGCAAAAAATCGTCACCTAATAAGCGCGCCTATGCATAAACATCAAAAAACACTGAAATCTAATGTGATATTTTCCCTTCCTGAGTTGCACCGTTAAACGTGGCAAGCAAATGCTTGCGAACCAACTTAAAATTTAAACCCTCCGCAGAAAATAATTTTTTTTAAAAAAAACACCTCTTACCCGACAACAAACCGCAAAATATCCCGTATTTGCTTGCACAAGAAGCTTTTCTTCAACACACACCGCTCCCCCCTCCCTCAGGCTCAAGGCATTCGTAGTGACTCCTTACCGTTTTTTAACCGAATCCAGTTCAATGCCCGCTGCACCGCACGTATCCGCAAAAATCTCGCTTGCAGTCGTCTTTTCCCGGGGAAGTCAAGGAGCCCAAGACCAATCAGCATGGTCAACAATCCCTGTCCCGGCAAAAACAACATCGCAATCCCAATCACCAATAAAAAAAGGCCCAGTAAATTTTTCCCGGCAATAACACCTCCCCGCAACAAAGAATGTTCCCCGGCCACGATAGGTTCCCGATCCCTCAAAAAGTAATCTCTGTCCATGCGGACAATAAGCACCGGAATTAAAATCAACGTTGCCACAAAGGTGATAAGCGAACAAACCCCAAGCCAGAGGAGCAATCCCTCATGCGCTTTGACCCACTCCCAACTCACCTCGATGCAGTAGCCTTATTACTAATCCGGTAGATAGCCTTGTCGGTTCGCAGAAACAAATCCTCACCGGCAACCGCTGCAGAAGCCATCAATTTCCCATCCAGCGAACTTTCCGCAATAACCTCGAATTCACGCCCAGCCTTGATCACTGTCGTGACACCTTCCTCGCTGTGGAAATAAATCCTGCCGGCTGCCACCAGCGGCGCTGCCCAGTATTTGCCACTGGCGATACGCTCACTCCATACCAGCTTTCCTGACTTGGCCTCCAGGCAAGTCACAAGACCGCCGGAATCCCCGACAAAAAACAACAACCCGTCAATATAAACCGGCGAAGGAGAACTCGGCACTGCTTTCCTGTACCTCCAGAGAATTTTCGGCGCCCCCTTGAGGCTGATGCCCAGCATTTCGGCACGCATGAAACAGGTCGACAAGAAAAGCATCCCCTCTCCACTAACCGGACGCGCCACATTTGAAAAACCCAAGGTTTCATAATCGACCTTCCACTTCTCATCCCCCGTCAATGGATCATATCCATAAACCCAATTTGCCCCCGCGGAAATCAATTCACTGGCATTATCCCGGCGCATTACCAAAGGAGTGCTATAAGCCTTCTTTAACTGTGGGTTACTGTGCAACTTGCCACTGCGCCCGGTGCGCCAGGCAAGCTTACCGTCCTTCTTGTTAAGTGCCGCCACATATTGCTGATCACTTCCGTCCATGTGGAAAAAAATGATATCCCCGGCAATGACCGGCGACCCCCCCGGGCCATTCTCATGCATACAGTGCATGTCAAGGTTCCTCCAAAGCACCTTGCCACTGGCACTATCCACACAGGCAGTACCGTAAGTCCCAAAATGGCAATAGACACGACCCTTTTCAATGATCGGAGTCGGTGAGGCATAGCTGTTGAAGCGGTGCACCCACTGTGGCTCATCGACGGAGAAAAGCTCCACGTCATGCAGGATCTTGCCGCTGTCCATGTCAATGCAAATGGCATGGAAGCGGGCTTTCTCAAGGACGATCAGAGGCTGGCTGCCGGTATTCCCCTTGAGGCGCTTCTTGCTCGCCTCCTCAGTGGCAAGGGTTTCATGCGCAGCCGTCACCCATATCCGCTCACCCTCAATCACCGGTGATGACCAACCCCGGCCGGGCAGCGCCGTCTTCCATGCGATATTCTTTTTCTCAGACCACTGCGTCGGCAACGACTTGGCCTGGGAGATCCCCACACCGGAAGGTCCCCGCCACTGGTTCCAGTCAGCAGCGAGTGCGCTTGACGACAACAGGATTAAAATGACAGAGCAAGGCAATGAATTCCGTTTCATGGACAGGTGAGTTGTCTTCAGTTAACTGTTCTTCATGATAAAGGCAATTATCCTTTTCACCACCGCGGCAGTGCTGAGCGGAGGTATATCCTGGCTTGTCCGTGGCGAATATGATCGCCATTTCATGATGGAGGGAGTCTTTCATGTCGTCAGTCGCAGCTCTAAAGCTCACCAGGTCCTGTTGAAGTTCCCCTCAGGAAAAACAAAAAAATTTACACTGGGCCCGGCTGCCGTGACCAACTTCAGGCTCAAGGGCACAGGCGAAGGCTATATTGCGGTAACCCTTGACGGAGAAGCCCGTGATGAAGTTGGGTATGTCACTTCGATGAACAGTATTGTTGTCCTTGTCATCGGCGAGAAAACCACCAACTTCTCACAAATCTTCCCGGGGCATGGGA
>CAWVVE010000102.1:0-6620 GCA_963933075.1 uncultured Verrucomicrobiaceae bacterium
AATCTTCAGGGCCTCATGGTCAAACCTGGCCTGTATTCCATATTCAGCAAATTCCTGCTCATATTGCCGCAACAAGCTGCCTTCCGAGTTGAGCATGATCTCCAGCAGGTCTGCCGCGGCGAGATGCTCGCAAACCACACGGATCGGCAAACGGCCGATAAACTCAGCCTCAAAACCGTAATCAATAAAATCCTGGGTTCCCACATGGCGGAATAATTCGTTATCCATCGGGATATCAGTCGTTCCGGCACCAAAGCCGATAGTGCCCTTACTGAGGCGCTTGCGCACAATTTTTTCCAGCCCGGAAAAGGCACCGCTGACAATAAACAGAACGTGACGCGTATTGACCGTTCGGCGACTCGACTTACCGCCCTTTAAATCAAAGGCAGCCTGCATTTGTGACTGAATATCCATCGGGTTGCGCACCGGGACCTCAGTTTCCTCCATCAGTTTCAACAGCGCTGTCTGGACACCACGGCCGCTGACGTCCCGTCCCATCGAATTCCCCTGACTGGAAAGCTTATCAATCTCGTCAATATAAATAATCCCATGCTCAGCAAGGTTTAAATTGCCTTCGGCCCGCTGCACCAGTTCCCGCACAAGATCATCAACGTCACCCCCCACATATCCCGTCTCACTGAACTTAGTGGCATCAGCCTTAACGAAAGGAACACCAATAAGCTCAGCGATATGCTTTACCAGGTAAGTCTTCCCGACACCCGTCGGACCAACGACTATGACATTCTGCTTGGCGAACTCAACACTCGCAGCATGATCCGGGTTTTCTTCCCTTAACCGCCGCAAATATTTAGCGTGATTATAATGGTCACAAACTGCGATAGATAACGCTTTCTTGGCCTCATCCTGACGTATGACAAACCGATCAAGGTGGGCCTTGATATCCCGCGGACGGTAATTGAAATCAAGTGCGTCAACTGCTTCGAGCGTCTCATCCTCTTCGGTGTTGTCCTCCTGCATTTCCGGCGCTCCGGGCATCGCCGTAAAGTCAACCGCCCCGCCAAAGTTTTCCTTCAGAAAATCGGAAAGCTTCTGCGAAATCTCATCAGGCGTGGGCACCGGGGGATCATTCTCCTTCTCACTCATGGAATCGTAACTATCAAACTAATGCTCTACTCTCTCAAGAAACCGACAACAAAAAATCATCAACTGCGGCGCTCTGGGACGAAAATCCGGGACCACAATCCCTGGAAAAACTCCCCTTCTATCTTTTTACCTGCCACTTTTGCCGCATCCCAATCCTCAATCATATAGGCAAACAATGCCATATTTTCCTGCCTTGAGAGATAATCAGCTGGGCTTTCCAGAAAATTCTGTGAAAGCCTCTCCGCGATTAACAGCAAGGATCTTCCTGTCAACTGATCAAAGGGAATCTTGCCTTCTCCCTGTGCCGCACCAAACTGGTGGGTCAATTGTTCTCGATCAGCTGCCACAATCCTCAGCGGGCGCTTCAACCCCGAGTTCTCGGTCACCATACCAGCATATCCGAACGCATTCAGGTCGGTAATCAGGGTGTCGATAAATGTCTCTGATGCGCGCCAGATATAAAGCTCATCGGCATGTCGCTGCTTCAGAAGCGGGTGCTCAAAATGCTCCTTCTCGAGCATCTTGATACCCATATTAAACTGACGATTTTCACGGAAGGGGGAAATTGTTGCCATCAATACCGCCCTGCGATGCGATTCGTCCGCCTTCAGTTTGACTACCTTCTCGGCTTCAGCCTGCCTGTATTCAACCTTGAGAATGTTAACCGTCTGCTCCAACCGGTCAATTCGCTTCCGCATGCGTTTCCTGAGCCCTGCCATCTTTAGCCCCTTGCAAAGACTCTTTGATTTATCGAGTGCAACCACCGACTCCTCATAGCCAGCGTCCCGGTTAAATGCCGGAAACAACTGCAGCTTGTCCAGGTCATGAAGATAAGGACCAAGCAAGGTCTTGAAGTCACTGACCCATATCGCATCATCCGATGGATCGGCGTCCCGAAATGCACGTAAATATCCTTGTGCAGCAACAAATGCCCCCATTTCCCAGTTCTTTAAACCACAGGCTAAAAAGATCAAGGCCTCTGAATCTCCCTCACTGAATTCCTTCCTGTATTCCAACAATACCGGAAGTTCACTCGCCAATAATTCACCCGCCTTACAGAAAAAATTACACAGGGGACGATTACCCTCTTCTTCTGAAAAGTTTCCCTGCCTTTCCAACCTCATGAAGACATTGCGTGACGAGACAAGCTTACCCTGTAACAAGAGGCTCAACCCCTGATTAAAAAGCGCCCAATTCGCCGTTGGTTGCCGGGTCGTGCTGGACTTCGCAATCTTATCAAAAGCTGACTCGGCAGCCAGAAAATCTTCATCAATCATCATCTGCCGTGCCTCCTTAAGCTTTTCAGTAGTGCTCTTGGCCCCCTCCTCCAGAACAACACTGCCACTCTCAACAACACTGCTTGCCGCAGCATCACCGGAACCGGAATTATTAAAGTGAAAACCAAGCCGAACACCTAGTGCAATGACCACGACTGCAAGCACAATCAGTGCCACCGTGCTCGCGTTGCGCTCATGAACCCTGCGCCGCATCCGATTGCCCGATAAATCTATATTGCCATCACCTCCTTCGAGAACCTTCTTGCGGGAAAAACTCAAGTGTTCAATGAGTTCTTCATAGGAAGAATAACGATCCTCGGGATTACGCTCCATCATCCGGTCAATCAACCCGCAGGTTGTAACCGACACATTCGGGGAAAACATCTCAAGGCTGATCGCCTTATCCTTGATGACTTTAAGCTCGTCAATGGAAGCAGTGTCAGCTGAGTAGGGAGGCTGCCCCGCCAACGCATGAAAAAGGGTTGCTCCAAGGCTGTATATATCGCTTCGGAAGTCCTCAATTTTCAGGTGAAGTTTCTCCGGTGGCACATAATAAGGGGTTGCCCATATCTCACCTTCATCCCGGTCGACACTCTCCAGGATAAGCGCGAGGCCAAAATCCACGATTTTAGACGTGCCGTCTTCTGACAACAGGATATTCCCGGGTTTGATATCACGGTGAATCATCCCGGCATCATGAGCAGCGGAGAGTCCCTGAGCTATTTCCCCGGCAATTTCCAGGACACGACTCTCGGGCAATACTCCCTCAGCCTGGATTCGTTCATCAAGAGAACCTCCACCCACGAGTTCCATTGCAATAAAATAATGATCCTGGTCACGTCCTGCGGAATAAACCTTAACCACATTCGGGTGGCTGATCACTGCGGTGATTTTTGCCTCTCGCTCGAATTCTTTAGTTCGCTTGGCATCTTGGCTGAAATCCGCATTAAGGATCTTAAGGGCAACCTGACGATCAAGGGTTTGGTCAATTGCCCGGAACACCCTGCTCATTCCACCCTCCCCGATCTTCTCCTCTATCTTGAACTGAAGAAACTCTGCCCGAACCCGTATAGGAGTCCTGCAGCTGGGACAAAGCACCTTGGAATAAGGACTGCAAGCCGAAACATCAATGATCCCGCCGCATGTGGGGCAGGCATTCATTAATTTTTTGAGGCTCTCAGGATTACCCATTTCCTTGAACCTATCATCCCAAGGCACCCACCGCAAAATCTTGTGGCCAGTGAATTGCGCAGGCTCCCCAGACGAACGATAGTTAAGCAATAACAGGTATGGAATTGAATTATACAGCCCCAACCGGGGAAGGAGAGCGCCTGGATCGGTTCATTGCCTCAAAACTCGGGGAAATGTCCCGGGCACGCATTCAAGCACTGATCAAGGATGGGCACATTACCCTCAATGGATCGGCTGCGAAACCGGGTAGATTACTGGTAAACGGGGATCTCATATCCGTAATCATCCCCGACCCGGTGCCTGCTGAGGCACAACCTGAAAACATACCTCTTGAAGTTCTCCATGAAGATGATCACATCATCGTCATTAATAAACCGCACGGACTCGTTGTGCACCCGGCTGCAGGAAATCCCAACGGCACACTCGTCAATGCACTGCTGCACCACTGCAAGTCCTTATCAGGCATAGGCGGAGTGAAACGTCCCGGGATCGTTCACCGGCTCGACAAAGATACCAGCGGCTGCATGGTAGCCGCCAAGACAGATGCCGCCCATCACTGTCTATGTGAATCCTTTGCCGAGCATAAGGTGACGAAAATTTACCTGGCAATCGTCGAGGGTTGCCCGCCATCACGTTCAGGACGCATTGAAAACAATATTGCCCGTAACCCTAATGACCGCCTAAAGATGGCTGTTGTAATACCCCCGATGGGCAAGCCGGCCATCACCGAGTATTCCGTGCGTTCACCTCGTGGTGATGCCAGCCTGGTGGAATGTCGCATATTTACCGGTAGAACCCACCAGATAAGGGTTCACATGAAATCCCTTGGAACCCCAATCCTGGGCGATCCTGTCTATGCGCGACCTGCAAAACAGAAAGTGGCAGTCCCGCGCCTGATGCTTCACGCCTGGAAACTCGGGTTCCGGCACCCTGTTCACGGCGAACCTCTCTTATTTGAAAACGCACCTCCTCCGGAATTCAATCCGTGGCTGGAATAAGCCCGGCGACATCTTTAAACGAGGTGTGAAAAATCAAGAAACCCGCTTCGCTCCCGGGCAATCATCAAGTAATTCTTCAACCAGTCGGCCAAGACTTTTACGCCTGAAACTCCCAAGCAGGCCCTTCCTCAGCAGTCGCTTCATCTCTTTACGCTCCACCTTGATTCTTTGCTGTAGTTCCTCCCACCCCGCTGAACTCAGCAGCTTTAAAGTTTTTGCTCCAATCAGGGCGGGCAAAGCCGTTGCCAACCGAAGCCGACGGGAATTGACCGCATTGATATAATGACCGGCAGAGGAGAGCAGCTCTCTGCACCGGTAACGCCAGAAGGCTGCATCCCGCTCCCATATCTGCCTGCCTCCGGATTCCGAATCCACCCCCGGTATGTAACAACGCCCTGATAAAAGGTCTTCAGGGAAATCGCGCAGGATATTCAGCAATTGCAACCCCTTGCCATAATTCTTCCCCAACTCCTCCATCTCGCCGCGCGGCAAACTGGAATAGCTCTCACCGTAGGCGCCATAACCAAGATCTGTCCAGAAAACCCCAACACAGCCAGCAACATCATAGGTATATTGCTCCAACTCGGTTTCGGAGTTCAGAACTGCGGGATTATCTCCGGAAAAACGCTGCAGGTCATTCTTCTGCCCCCTGATGACTGAGGCCACCACCCGCTGGATCGCCTCAACCTGCCAGGCCGGCATATGCTCAAAAAACGCAAGCCAAGAGGAAAACTTCCTAAGGATAACCAACTCGGCATCTTCAGTGCCCCCGGGGCTCATGACCCCAAGTAATTTCGTGAAATCCGGCACAACACCTTCTCCAGCCACTGCTGCAGCCATCCCGGAGAGCACCTGTAATCTTTCACCAGCGGCAATGGCATCCGTGTCAGCGACGGTATCAGTAGCCCGGGCAAGGAGATATCCAAGGCTGGCAGCACCCCTGATTTTACTGGGTAGAAGCTTCAGCGACAGGTAGAAGCTTCGCGAAACCGAAGCCAGTAAATCGCCACCAAGTTCACGTTCAAAGTCATCCATTGGCAATTTGCAAAGCTGCCGCTAATATAGCACAGCAGTTATGGTTCGGCACCTATACATCCACGTCCCATTCTGTCACCGCATTTGTCCATACTGCAATTTCTACAAGCACACTCCCGGTGGCACAGATCACGGCGCCTTCATCCGTGCACTGCTCACGGAGTTGGAAGAACGCTCGGGGGAATGCGATCTCCGTCCAGAGACTATATATCTAGGCGGAGGAACACCAACTGCCCTTTCCAGTCAACATCTCGGAAAGCTCCTCGAGGGGATTACAGATACCCTTGAAACAGGCAACCTCGCCGAATGGGATATCGAGGCAAACCCGGCCACCTTCAACAAAGACAAGGCGCAACTCATGCGTAATTCCGGCATCACCCGGGTAAGCCTGGGGATACAGTCCTGGACACCTTCCACTCTCGCCACCCTGGGCCGAGATCACAGTCCGGAAGATGCCCGGGCTGCCTTTGAAACACTTCGCGCATGCGAGTTCCCAAGCCTGAACATTGACATGATGTTCTCCATTCCGGGACAATCACCGCAGAGTTGGCTGACAGACCTGGAATATACAGTGGACCTCAGCCCCGATCACGTCTCTGCCTACAATCTCAACTACGAGGAAGACACCGAATTCTTCGAACGCCTGCACAAAGGGGAATTTCAGGAAAACGCCGAACAGGACATTGCCTTCTTCACCAGCGCCATGGACATCCTCGGACAGGCAGGCTTTGAGCACTACGAGATTTCCAATTACGCCAAGCCCGGGCATCGTTCCAGACACAACTCGGCCTATTGGTCAGGGGCAGATTACCTGGGTATCGGCCCGGGTGCATTCACCACCTTCAACAACACGCGCTGGCGCAACGTCGCAGACACCGGTAAATACATCCATGCGGTTGCCAACGGGAACCTTGCAGGACTGGTCACTGAACATGAGCACATTGATGATTCGGCATTCCGTGCCGAGCGCATAGCCCTCCAACTGCGCACCTCGGCAGGGTTAAAAATGGAAATC
>CAWVVE010000103.1:0-6619 GCA_963933075.1 uncultured Verrucomicrobiaceae bacterium
TCCGCCTCCCTTGCTCCCTATGTCCGCCTCGGGCGCACCAAGCTACAAGTTGGACCGGGTCCCATCCAGGCCTTGCTCAAGCTCGGTGGACGCTTTGACTACAATGCCGGTTCGGTGGCCAACCGGATCAACACCCTTTATGCCGAGTCAACCTCCCAGCCCGGCACCCAGCCACCGGCCGTGGCCGTGCCGGGAATCGACGAGGCCAGGAAGCTCGCCTACCTGTTGAAGATCGCCGCCGGGGACGAGAAGATTCTCGAGCGCATCGCATTCCTTGGACGTGCCCACCCGGGAGTCTACATGAGCATGGGGCACGCTTTCTCTATCAAGACCAATGCCGGGTCAGTGCAAACCTATGAAGTGCGCGAGACGGACACTGCCGGCAATGACTTGAGGGTGATCGGCCGGGTCACCCTCGATGCTGACAACCCCACCGGGTTGACCCGCACATCGCGCCCCTTTGAGGTTTTTTACGCGCCTAAGACCGGGCAGCAGGAGGTGACATCTCCCCGCAACCACCTGGTGACACGGATGCGCTGGGGAACACCCAATGACCTGCGGCGCCTGCTGCCTCACAGTTTCGGTTTCAACCTGTACCGTGTCAGGGAAGCCGTGGCTATAAGCGAAGGATGGCATGACCCGGCCTCTTTCCCTGATGCTTCAGTCCTTGAAGCTATGGTCCAGTCATCACTTGCCAGCAACAACCCAAATGCCAAGCGGGTCAACTCGCTACCCATCATTGCAACAGCCCTGATGACTGCCGGGGAAGCAGAAGACACGGAGACCGACAGCGAGACCTTCTTTGTCCACGACAACAATGACTCGCCGGAAAATCCCTTCAGCGACGGTGACACCTTCTACTATTTTGTTGCCGCGCGCGACATTGCCGGCCATCCGGGGCCGGTCTCCGCAGGCACCAAGGTGGTTATCTGTGACCGCCTGCCGCCGACTGTGCCGGTCATTGAGTCCGTCAGGAATGTCTTCGAGAAGGATACCGTTGAGAACCTAATCTCCCTCAAAGGCAACCAACACTTCAAGGTTCGCATCCGCCAGACAGCCAACGATCCTGCCGAGAATGCCGCGGACAAATACTATATTTACCGCTGGAGTGACCATACCCAGCACATCAGGGAAGGAGGTGATCCCCTCACTAACCGTGTCGGGGAAATCGACCATGATCCTGCAAAGCAATATGTCGACTGGGAGGATACCGGCCCCGGCGCCCCGCAAGTCACCCCTGCTGACGAATCTCAACTCGGCCAGACCTGGTGGTATACACTGAGGGCTGCAGACAACAGTGCCTGCTCCGTCGACAACCTCTCGGGTCATTCTCCGCCGGCCTTTGGGGTGCTACGCGACCGTGCCGGCCCGGGCAAACCAAGCGGCATCCTTACCCGCTGCCGCTACCTGCCAACAGTCACCTGTAAAGAACCCTTAACCGAGAAAGTCACCGGTCTCGGCCTTCCCCTGGACTTCCGTGGTTTTGTCATTCGCCTGACACGCAACGACAAGCTGGTTAAAGGCGGTGACATCAGATTGTTAAAGTTAAAGGCTGGAGGAACGACCGTAACCGAACTCTTCAATACCACCCGCTTCTTCTCCGTGCCCGCCAGAATTGATGTCCCCTTGCCTTTCGCTACAGACAGGCTTGCCGGTACCCAGCTTCAAGTAAGGTGCCGCAGCATCTCCGGCCTCATGAGTGACTGGGTGACATGCGACCTCAGTAGCATCCCCCCACCTGAGACCACTACACATGTCTACCCTGTCGAGCTGGATGTCCAAAAATCCTGTTTCCCGGTCATTGGGCAAGAAACCCATCCCCCGCATGAAGTCGATGGTCCAAGTGGCAGCATTGTCGGGCCCGAACTCACAGTCACCTTGCCCGAAGGTACTGCCGAATACCGGATTTATCGCCGGGTCGGCCACGATGGTGCATTCGAGCTCATTGCCCAGGGGTTTGAGGGTGGAGAAATCACAGTGTTTGACACCGCCCCGCCAACAGCAGGCAATACCGAAGTCTGTTACTTCGCACAGGTCTTTGACAGTGATGGCAACGCCGGGCCGCGCACCAAGATCGGCTGCATCACCATCAAGTCCGGAAACCTCGGGACACCGATGCTCGCGGAGGCAACCTATCTTTCTGAGAATGCCGGCCAGGCCCAGTTGCGCCTTGATTGGTTCTGTGACCCGGTCGGCGTTGAGCGGTTTGAAATCTGGGCGGCCTCTGACTCAACGGGCGACCCGCAACTGACTTCTGTGCTGATTGGGCCAAAGCTGATTGGGCCAAAGCTGGGTGATCTCAACGGTGCCATCAGCGGCACTAATGTAGAGGAACTCACCTTTTCAGGATACCAGACCAAGACGCTCAACTCAGGGCAAATCGGCAACGGCGCTGAGTTTAGCGTGTCGCTTAATGTGCCCTCCTCGCAAACCCTGACCTTTGCCGTGCGGGCAGTTGGCAAAGGTACTTATCAGGACCCGGCGGGTTCTGATGAGGCACGCCCTTCGGGACTATTTTCAAACACTGTCACCGCCAACTGGAAACCTCCTGTCATCGAAAATCAGGACATTATCCCCTGGCCGGCCCTGGCTGTCCCAAATGTCGCTGATGTCCAGCTCAACGTGGTCAATTACCAGAAAGGCGAGGGTCCATTCTACGCCTCCGCGCTTCCCGCCGGGGACTCCGCATCAGCAAGCATCCTGATAGGAGCCTTCAAGAGCTTCATGAAGGAGGACCACAAGGATCCTTTTATCAGCCACATTGACAAAGATACCGATCCTCTCAGCCTGCTCTTCTCCTTCCGTAAACAGAACATTCACCCCGCACCTGAGAATCAAATACAGTCCATCGCCCCCTTTGTCATCTATCGCCATCAACTGCCCACTGAAGCAAAACCGGATATCGTTCCCAACCTGATCCAGGTCTCGCCCCTCATTGACCGGATTGCCTACAAGGATCATGCCGGCGGCCTAGCAGCGGAAGGCTACCGGGAAATCAGGGATCCTTTCTTTCGCTTCAAGGGCATCAATGCTGACATCGCGGGAGGAGGCGCTTATCAGGTGCCCGTGGAGGGAACGTTCTGCCGCGACTTGCAGGGCACTGTCCTGGGGATACCGGCCCAGTATCCTGACACGGAATACCTCAAGGACTGTGATACACTGATGTGCTGGATTGACCCGATGCCCGTCGCCAAGGGTGCACGTTACCAGTATTTAATTGTCCACTTCACTCAGCGCGGTGAGATCGATCGCGTCATTCCAACCAATTACGTCGACCAGCCATGAGAATTATTCTACTCCTTGTTCTTCTCGGCAGCCTCCTCAAGGCAGCGCCATCCACCGACCTCGGGCAGGAAATCCAGGTTCCCCTTGAGGGCATTGACGGTTTTGCGTTAATCGACAAGGACACCGGTGAAATACGCATCATCACCGTCAGCGCCGATGGCAAGGTTCTGGCCCCCGCTGCCTACCACAGTGGTTTACCGGCAGTTACCGGGGCCACTTCCGGGATAATGGACGGAGCGAATGAGACGCTTATCCTCGCCTCAGCAACCTCAAGCCGGTTGACTCTCTTCAACACAGTCTCAAGCGAAACTACTGATCTCTTCCCGGCAGGAATTGGGCCACAGTTTCCGGCCTACGTGAGAAAGGCCCCGGCAGGACCGGATGACCTTGCAACAGCATCCACATTCAACAGCGGAGGCGATTCACTCAGCCTCTATCGTGATCCTGCAGACTCATTTACGGCACTGCATGCAGTTTCCGAATTGAGTGAAATTACCTGTCTTCAGCCGTTCTTCACCGCTCCCGGTAATACCCGCTACGCGGCAGGGGTGGAAAACAAGCCGGCAGGTGCAGAGCTCTTCACGGTTGCAATCAGTGCAGGCAACAAGATCAGGAAAACCGCATCTCATCCGGTGAGCGAAAACACCGTCCTCGCCTCAAATGTCCGTCGGCAGGACAATACCCTGATGCTCGTTGGGTATGTCCGGGGAAGCACCAGTGTTTCACTCATCCCGGTCAGTGCAGCACCTGCGCTGGACGTGCCTGTCGAAGTAACCTTACCATTCCCGGCGGGCTCCATCGCTCCCGCCGACCCAGGTGGTGCCGGTCCTGCCGGCATCCTGGTCACCTCCATTGACGGCAAACTGGCCGCACACTACGAGATAACTCGCGCCAACAAGCTTGAGCTTGTTCAGGAATTTCTCTGGGATGGGAATGCCCTGATCAGCGGCCTTGTGCCGGTTCCCGGGAAGGGAATCATGACCCTCAGCGGTGAAACATCCCGATCGAGCACTCAATTTGAATTCCACAGTTGGGATGGGTCCCAATGGCAGCGCAAAGACGCCGGCCAACTTCCCGGGTCTTCCCTGCCTGACCCTGAATTTGCAACACTGTTCTGGTTCTCCGCGGAACCCCTGGTCGACCCCAACGCCGCCCTGCTCAAGCTCGAGGCAAACTCGGACTGGGCCAGCAAATCTGCCAACGCCCCTATCCCTGCGAACATCATCACTGAAACCTACCTCGACCAGGAATCCGGACTGGGGAACCCTGTTGTATCGATTCCCTCAACTCCTCCCGGAGCTAGTCATCTGCTGACCAACCAGTATCTGGACAGCGTCTCCCTGTCCGCACTCGCCAGCAACTCCGCCCTTAGCATCCCCTCACTGGCTGTCACGCCACAATCAGGCACCTATGCTGAGCCGGTTCAGGCAACAGTAGACGCCGATGATGATCTCTACGCCATCTGGTACAGGGAAAACGTCTTCGGTGCCTCCTGGAAACCCTATGTCGGTCCGGTCACGGTCTCCTACACATCGGAATGGCAGTTCTATGCGAGTGGCATCGGGTCAGGAATCAACAGTCCCATTGTCAGTCGCAGTTATTTATTCAATCTGGAGGATGTAACCGGATTCGACAGTGACAATGACTTGATTCCCGATTTCGTTGAACGTGCGCAGGGACTCGATCCAAACGGGGGCGCCGACTCCGACTCTGACGGATTCACTGACCTTGATGAGCTTCTCAATGGCTCAAATCCCACCAACAATGCCAGCACCCCTGCCGACCCGTCTTACCCTTTCAACGGCGAGGGCTTCATGATCCTCGCCCAGGCCTTCGATAATGCGACAGGGGAAGCCTCCGAAGGGGAGCCCGATTCAGGGGACATTGCCGACGAAATTGACGGGGTGCCCATCGATCTGCACGGTATCACTTCAAACCTGCTCGCGTCCGCACCGGTTCGTGCGCTTACAGAACCGGCGTCACTTTCCGGTCAACTTGCAGCCACGATCAGGATCGGGACGCCGGTTGCCGCCCGGGAATGGGTCATCCTGAACTCACCGCAGTATTTCGACCTCGATGGTCCCGATCCCAGAACACGCGGTGGAAGGGACATCTACAAGGTCATCCAGCGCCCCATCCAGGATCCACCGACCATCTCTCCTGTGCTCAATGGCCTGGACATTGACAGCGATGCCGCTGCCTGGATTGCCGACGCCACAGACGCCTTTAACAACCATGAACAGGTTGACAGCATCACCACCCTGCGCCCGGTCGACAGCGCTCTTGCTGTCCTGGCCGAGACGGCAATCTACAATGCCCTGGGCAACCTTGAAGCTTCTGAGCAGGATGCACTCGATGTGCCCCGGGACACTGAGGATGAAACAGGACGATCGAGGTTCACTCTTTTCGGTAACCGCGCAGGTGACGCGGCACGTACCGCGCTGTCTCCGGCAATGTACCAGGCCCTGCTTACTGACGGCTTGTCCCTTGAGAATCTTCTCTCCACACTGAAAACTACGGTTTCCTCCTCAGCGGCCATCGAGACCTTGTGCAACGCCCTGTATGGCTTTCATGTGGATCATTCTGAACCGACCGCGGCAGAGACCGACGTGATCCCCCTGCTGCCCCTGCCCATCGACGCGCTGCGCGTTCTCCTCAGCGAGGAAAGTCTGCCCGGTGAATACGACGGGGCAGTATCCGCAGCCACACTGCAGGCGGCACAAACAGCGATGCATTCCGCACTGAACCTGCTTGGTAGCGCCTACCGCCCGACCGAAACCTGGACCGTTGAGGTGGCAGCACCGCTGAGCCCCTCGCAGGACTACTCCTACACCAATCTGGTAAGCGGGAACCCGGTGGCTTTCTTTGAGGCTGACGGGGATTCACTCTCCCTCGACAAGGGACTGGGACTTGCTCTGGGGATGCGCTTCTCCGTCACCGGTTACACAGATATAAACGGCCCTGCGGGACATGACGCACTGGAACTGCTCAGCCTCAATGTGGTGTCCGTGCCTGCTGCCACTGACACCGACCTCGACGGCGACCTGCTGGATGATGAGTGGGAGAAATTTTTCTTCGGTGACACGGCGTCGGTCAGCACCTACGGCACACATCCGGCTCACGGATACACTTACCTGCAACTTTTCCTGATCGGACATGACCCGCGTGATGAATGCGAAGAAGCTCCAGAGGAACCAAGGACCACCCCAGCACCCGGAGGCCTAGACATTGAGCGGCTTCAATCCGGCGAATACGCCATTTCCTTCAGCTTTCCGGATACCTATTTCGACGCATTTGATTTCAATGTGGAACAGTCCGTGAATTTAGCGCAATT